>CAZSPC010000001.1:0-66340 GCA_964608745.1 uncultured Candidatus Saccharibacteria bacterium
ACAAGAATATGAAAGCGAGTTTTCAGGAGCCAGAATTGTCTATTAAGTCAAAATTTAAGAAAAATCCTTTACAAAAATATCTTTCTAGTGTTTAATGTTAGTTAGAATGTAAGTTGGTCTTATACAACTAAAATAAAAATGGATAAGGAGATGTAATGAAAAAACTACAAATTAATTTTTCAGTTTTCAGTATTATTGTTGGTATGTTGCTGGCGATGGCTTCGGTAGGTAATGTGTTTTTTGTAAACTATTTTGCCGGTGTGGATTGGCAACTGAGCGTCAAAGAGTTAGTCTCAAACGAAACTAACGGGTTGATGTTTTTTTATTTTTTTACCTTGCTAATCGTCCAGGCTTTTCTGTTGGAAAATATATTTTTCGGCAAACACATTAAATGTTGGCTGGGAGTTTGGCCAATAATGTGTGGGTGTCTTGGTCTTTCTATAATTGCTTATTTATAGAATTTCCCAACATTGATACTTTTAAATATGGTGTTTGCATTTTGGGGGATATTTTGGGGAGTATCCAGTGCTAGGTACAGCAAAAACACCATTGTTTGGTTCGCGTATGGTTTTATTGGATACGGGATTGTTTGGTTAATTAGATAAGGAGGGGTGATAGGGGATTTCTTATAAAATTTCGTGTTGATAAAAAACAGGTTTGTCTTGAAAAAAAGATCGTGCATTGTTTGACGACCAATACCTGCGATGCACGATACAAAAAATGGTATTGGTGTCCAAAAAAGAAGTGGTTTAATACCGAACCCTGCGTCTTTCTCAACAAGAGAGAGTGCGACTCGTTTGATCACCAATGTATTGGTAGATCATCATGAGCTGTATGCTATATATTAACCGAGTGAATTTATTCACTCGGTTTTTTGTTTGCAAAAAAGACTTTTTATGTTAGGTTGTTGTTAGAAATATATATTCATCAATTCTATAAGAAGGTTGGAGGTAATTTCTATGAAACACGGTCAGACAGGTAATCTTGCTCAGTATGGTTTAGAGAGTAATAAGAGGTTTCTGGTAGCCATTTCTAAGGCTGATTTAGATGGCTTTGCGATAAGGTTTGATACCCTGGATTGTTCTAGATCAATTCTTAGTGAACAAGATGAGGGTATGGATTTGAATACATATTTGATGTTACTTAACCAAGAATTTTCTTTTTTTCTGCAAATTGGAAGTCCTGATTCTGAGTTTATTAGATATTGTGCAGTAGGGAGGGATATCAATTATGTTGATAGATTTCTTTGGATTGATTGTAAATGCAATGAAAGTAACTACGTAATTGTTGCCGAGTTGTTCAAAAAACATTTTGGTGTTGAATTACAAAATATACTAATGTAAATACCGGATGAGATTAATTCTCATCCGGTTTTTTTATTGAAATTATTATTTTCCTGTACTACCAAGAGCATTACTACCTCGTTTACTTTTCCTTAGTTCTCCAACTTGTTCAATTTCAACATGTGGGCAATACAAAAGCATTCCTTGGGCGATTGCTTTTGATTGCGGATAGATAATTGTATTTTCTCCAGCCAAGTTATTTTTTTGAAGTAGGGAAGTAAGCTTGTCTTCAGAAAGGTTTGTGAAAATAATCGTCTTGTTTGATGTATTATTGATTGGAATAAAAATTTCTCCTCGAAAACCGCTGTCGATTACTCCACATCTACGGGCAAGCCCTTTTGTTCCCGTACTACTTCTTTCGGCAATATAAAAAACCCAATCTTGTGGAATCTCAATAGCAATTCCTGTTCGAAACATATGAATCTCTCCCGGATTTAATACGAGGAAATCTTTGTCGTGAATTGCGTATAAATCAAAACTAGCATCTTCTTTTCTTTTTGATGGGAGGATAGCACGATCATTTAAAAGTTTTATTTTTAGATAAGGGTTTTGCATATTATGGCTAATTTTAACATAAAAAAAGGAGCCGGATCACGGTCTCCTTTTGAACTTAGACCGATGAGGTCTTTGTTCGGGTGGATTCAACCGGATAGGGTTAAACCCAAGGTACTGAATTATGTACTTATAGTATCCAGATTAGAATAATTGTCAATAGTAACTGTGGATAAAATGAACCAAAAAATATCTGACAAACAAAAAAGCCAGAACCTTGTGGGTTCTGGCTGTGGGAGGAAGGTCACTCGCGCTGGATGGTGTCGAGCGGAGCGAGGGAGACAATTAGGGTGCCGGCAATGGAAGTTTTATAATAATCAGCATTGTTGGCGTTTCCTGAAATGTATTTCAGGGGTACGACCTCGGGCGTGCGGATCATATCATTGACGAACACGAAGGGTTGGAACGGCGTACCGGTATTTGCGGAAATGATAAATTTACCGGCATCGTTACCAAATATATTGGTGGCAAAAACGGGTTCCGTTCGGCTGACTTTTCCGGAGATAGTATTGTCAGTCGAAGCTACAACAGGTTGTCCAACGAGATCTACTCTTTTATGTTCGATCAGGAAGGACAGGTAGGTAGTAGGTGCGATCGTTTCTTCGCCAACGAAGATTGGACCAACACTACTACCTTTTTCGGCAGGTTGGCTGGAAGCCATGGCGCCGGAACCGATGAGAAGTATAAAGGCGGTGATAAACACCAGTAGAATGAGGATGACCGATGGTCGTCCTCGGGCAAATCCAAGTTTCTTCATAACTTTTCCTCCATTTATTTTTTGAGATTCTACGATTGAATCTCAATTCAAGGTACTGATTCCGTCACTTGACGGACTATTGAACCCTAAATATAGCAAATTATGTTTTTTTGTCAAGCAAAAAAATAATTAGTTAAATAAGTTGGTAAATCGGTAATTGACGAATTTTTGCGAAGCAAAAAATCATTTTCTTAAATCCTAAATCCTACTTCTTAAATCCATTCAATTCTGTTAGAATTGAATATATGTTGAAATCATTTTTTAAATTTACTTTCGGTTTTTTAACAATCATTATTGTTAGTTTTTTAGTATTGAGCTCTTTAAACTATTGGGAAAAAAATAAGCAAGAATCAGAAAGTAGCGAACAGCAAGAAATCATTGCTAACTTATATCAAAACTAAAAATACCGGCCTTACGAAGGCCGGTATTTTTTCTTGCAAAAAATTTTTGAATGATGTATATTGTTGTTTAAATAAAGGCCCAAGAAAATAGGCAACGGGAAACCGGATAAGCATCCTATTTAGGTCGAACTAATATTTCTATTAAAAGAATGTTTTAGGCGCCTTTGTTTGTTAATGGCGTTTTTTTAGTTAAAAACAACAACAAGAAGCGTATAGTGTATAGCGTATAGCGTATAGAAAGAAATTTTGGCTTTGCCAAAATTTCTTCCCTACAACCCTAAACGCTACAACCCTAAACGCTATTAATTATGGCTATTACAAAAGAAAAAAAAGAACAGATTTATAAAAAAACCGTTGATGTCATCAAAGATTCTCAATCAATGGTATTTGTTAATTTTCATGGCTTGGGAGTGGGGAATACAACTGATTTACGAAATAAACTTCGAGAAGAAGGTGTGAATTATGTTGTTGCCAAAAAAACTCTTGCTAAAAAAGCTTTGGAAGAGGCAAAACTTGAAGGAGAAATACCGACATTGGATGGAGAGTTAGCTTTAGCTTATGCGGATGATCTTACTGCTCCGGCACGGGGTGTGTATGATTTTCAAAAGAAGCACAAGGATAATATTTCTATTTTAGGAGGTATTTTTGAAGGAAAGTTTATGGATCAAGGAGCAATGACAGAAATTGCAGCGATTCCATCAACACCTGTTTTGTATGGACAATTTGTGAATCTTATTAATTCTCCGATTCAAAGATTTGCGGTTGTACTAAATCAGATTGCGGAGAAAAAAGCATAATTATTAAAATAATTAAATAGCTAATAGCTAAAAGCTAAAAGCTGATAGTATTAAAATTTTCAAAGGAAATTTTTGCTATGAGCTACAAGCTATAGGCTATAAGCTGACAAAGTTATGTCAGAAGAAAAAGATACAAAAAAAGACGAAGTAGTTGAAGAAGCTACTGCCAAGGAAGCTCCTAAGGAGGAGGCCAAAGAAGAGGCTCCTGTCGAAGAAGCTAAAGCCGAAGAAAAACCAGCTGAGGAAACTAAGGAAGAAAAGAAAGAAGAAGAAAAGCCAGTTGAAAAACCAAAAGAGGAAGAGAAAAAAGAAGATGAAGGAGAAGAAGTAGAAGTTCCTAAAAAGTTTAAAAAATTAGTTGAAGAAATTGAAAGTATGTCAGTTATTGATCTTCACGAATTGGTTAAGTTACTAGAAAAGAAATTTGGTGTATCAGCGGCTGCTGTGGCAGTTGCCGGAGCAGGTGCAGGGGCTGATGAAGGAGGAGAAGAAAAAACAGAATTTAATGCTGAACTTACCTCAGCTGGAGATTCAAAGATTGCTGTTATTAAAGCGGTTAAAGCAGCTTTGGGACTAGGTCTTAAAGAAGCTAAAGAATTAGTTGATGGAGCACCAGCAATGTTGAAAGAAGGAATGAAGAAGGAAGATGCTGAGACTTTGAAGACAGACATCGAAGCAGCAGGAGGTTCAATCGAATTGAAATAATCCAAAATAAAAAACACCCGCCAACTGATGGGTGTTTTTTGTTGCTTTTATGTAAGATTTTTGATATAAACTAATCAGGATTTGGTTGTTTTTTTAACTAAATTAAAAAAAGGAGTAAAAAATGAATAAAGTTTTGTTTGTTGTACCAACTTGGGAATTTACGTTAAAAAGTTTGTTGGGTTGGCCGATCGGTTTGATTTCCTTTGTTTTGTTTTTATGCGTGATTACTTTTCATATGAGTGATAAAAGCGAAGGATTGTCTTTGAGTAACTTGGAATTTGGTGATGCTGTTTTTACCCTCACTGGTTGGTTGGGTCCCTTCATATTTTTAACAGAAATGAAGCGTAACTACAAAACTTTTTTCGGAAAGATTTTTGCAGCCACCCTGTATTTCATTTTTCCGTTGTGGTGTCTTATCCATATGTTTCGAAGTATTTTTTTTCTATAAATTTAGATTTCCAAAATCTTTAAAAAGCTTTGTCAATTTGATAGGGCTTTTTTCTTTTGTTATAATAACTTCATGGAAATTCTGGGAAAATTATTTGGCTCACCTGCTCGGGTGAAAGTGATGAAGCTCTTTTTAGCTAACGAAGAGATTCCTTTTGATAACGAAGATATTTCAAAAAGAGCAAAAGTTCCAATGACTACATTAAGGAAAGAACTTAATTTGCTTTTAAAAGTTGGTCTTATTAAAAAGAAAGTTTTTTACAAAGAGGTTGAGAAGAAAATTAAAAAAACAAAAACAAAGCCGGCTCGGGTTGAGAAAATAAAAAAGAAAACAAATGGTTGGATACTAAATGATAAATTTATCTATCTAATGCCTCTGTATAATCTTTTGGTTGGAACGTCTTCGTTTACTCCAAAAATAATTAATAAAAGATTGGTTGGTGTGGGTAGGCTTAAGCTAGTTTTAATTTCCGGGGTTTTGTTAAAAAATAGTGAGAGTCGTGTTGATTTGCTGGTGGTTGGTGATGGAATTAAGACTAGTTCTTTGGAGAAGGCTATTAAAACAATGGAATCTGAAATTGGAAAAGAATTAAAATACGCCGCTTTTGAAACCAATGACTTTATTTACCGGCTGAATATCTACGATAGACTGGTTCGAGATATTATTGACCATCCACATCAGAAAATAGTTAATAAAATTGGTGTTTAGAAAAATAATGAGAAAATCCCAGCGTGAGCTGGGATTTTCTCATTATTTTTCTTAACCCAGCTCATTTTTAATAATAAAGTAGATTAATCAATAAAGTTTAAAAACACCATAAGTTTTATTTAGTCGAAAATTTATTTTTTAAAAATAGGGTTGGGTGTAAAAATTCTGTCATGTTGGCGGAATTTTTTAATGTTTGAATGGGTTAATTTTAAGATGAATTTTTTGCGAAGCAAAAAATTCATCTTAAAATCCTAAAATTAAATTATTCGAAATTAAATCGAAATTAATCACTTATCCACAACAAACAAATCTAAAAAAGTCAAAATATTGTATTATTATAGATAACCAATTATTACAAAATAATAGGTCGCGATTTATTAGTGTAATTAAAAAATTAATTATGATATTACAAACATGGGGTGAGGTACTTGCTCAATCTTTTCAAGACTTATGGCTTGGAGTAGTTTCATTTGTACCCAGCTTAATCGTTGCGATTGTTATCTTTATCGCAGGATGGGTTGTAGGTGCTCTTTTGGGAAGAGTTGTATCTCAAATTGTTAAGTCTTTGAAGGTGGACAATGCTCTTCGAAGTGCTGGAACAGAAGCTGTTTTGAACAGAGCTGGATTCAAATTGGATTCAGGAGCCTTCTTAGGAGGATTAGTTCGATGGTTTGTCATCATCGTCTTCCTTGTGGCTGCTTTTGATGTTCTTGGTCTAAGTCAAGTTAACGATTTCTTGCAACAAGTAGTTCTACTTTACTTGCCACAAGTGATTGTTGCTGTGATGATTCTTTTGATTGCTGCTTTGGTTGCAGATGCTATGCAATCAGTTGTAAAAGGATCAGCTAAGGCTGCTGAGATTCGATCAGCTAATTTCCTAGGAAATGTTACAAAATGGGCTATTTGGATTTTCGCAATCTTGATGGCTTTGTATCAATTAGGAGTTGCTGCTGCTTTTGTTCAAACTTTGTTTACAGGAGTGGTTGTAGCGCTTGCACTAGGTACAGGACTTGCTTTCGGACTTGGAGGAAGAGATCATGCTGGTAAGTTCCTAGACAAGATAAGTAAAGAAAAATAAAATATCTTGAAATTACTAAAACACCCGTCGATTGATGGGTGTTTTTGATTTGACTTTTTTCAAAGTTTTGTTAAGATGTATCAAGCTCAATTACTCTGAATGAGGAGCTTTTTATATTATGACAAGATCGATTAAAAAAGGTCCCTTTGTGGATGAAAAACTTTTGAAAAAAGTAACAAACAAAAAGCCAGAGGATGGTGTTATTAAGACATGGGCAAGAGCCAGTCAAATTTCACCAGAAATGGTTGGTTTTACTTTTGGAGTTCATAATGGAAAGGATCATATTGAGGTTTTTGTAACAGAAGATATGGTTGGTCATCGATTGGGAGAATTTTCTCCAACCAAGAAATTCTATAGACATGGAGGTAAGATGCAGAAGGAACTTGATCAAAAGAAGAAAGAAGCTGAAATTGCAGCAGCTAAAGCAGCAAAAGCAACAGCGTAAAGATTAAAAAATGAAAATTAAGGCAGAATTAAAGAATTATAGACAATCTTCTCGAAAAGTTCGGTTAGTTGCTGATCTTGTGAGAGGAAAAAAGGTTGAAAAGGCTTTAGCAGAGTTGAATTTTTTGAATAAAAAGGCTTCACTAGTAGTGAAAAAGTTGGTTAATTCTGCTGTTGCAAACGCAAAACACAATTTTAATCTTGAAAAAGATGTTTTGATTGTTGATGAAATACGAGTAGATGAAGGACCAACTTTGAAGAGATGGCGAGCTGGAGCGAGAGGAAGAGCTTTTCCTATCAAGAAAAGAACATCGAGAGTTTTACTTGTTTTGTCAGATGGTAAAGAAGATGTAAAAACAGAAAAAGAGCAAAAAAAGACAGAAACAAAACCAAAAACAAAGAAGACAACTCGAAAAACGGCAAAAAAAGTAGTTAAAAAAACAGAAAAGATGACAAAGAAAGTTAAAAAAGTAAAGAAAAAAGACGAAAAAGTTAAAAAATAACAATAAAATAGTAACCCAGTGCTTAGCGTTTAGGGTTGTAGAGATGAATTTTGCCTTCGGCAAAATTCATCAAAGAAAAATCTTTGATTTTTCTACCTATACCCTAAACGCTGAACGCTAAACCCTATATATTATGACTCACGTAGCACACCCATACGCACAAAGAATAAAAATATTAAGAGATTGGAAGTCTCGTTGGTTTAGTATGGGTCAGCAATACAAAGATTTTTTGAAAGCTGATATTTTGATTAGAGAATATTTGGAAAACAGACTGCGGGATATGTACGTTAGCTCGGTAGATGTTGAAAGAGATGGCGATAAAATGAAGATTATTATCAAAACATCACGAGCCGGAATGATTATTGGTAGAAGTGGAGATGGAATTCAAAAGTTGAAAAATGAGGTATTAAAAATTATCCAAAAAAACAAACTGGTTAAACCAGAGGAATTGAATATAGATGTGGAAGAGGTGAGATACCCTGAAACAGATGCTGGAATTGTTGGTTCAATGGTTGTTGAAGGGCTTGAAAAACGAATGCCTTTCAGAAGAGTTTTGAAAATGACCGCTGACAAAGTTATGGCAAATAAAGAAATTAAGGGTGTGAGAATTGTTGTTTCTGGAAGGCTTGGTGGGGCAGAAATGGCTAGAAAAGAACAAGTAAAACAAGGCCGAGTACCTTTACAGACTTTGAGAGCTGATATTGATTACGCTACGAAAAGAGCGAATCTACCATATGGTGTTATTGGAGTGAAAGTTTGGATTTATAAAGGAGATGTATTTAATAAATAGCGTCTAGCGTTTAGGGTTGTAGAGATGAATTTTGCCTTCGGCAAAATTCATCAAAGAAAAATCTTTGATTTTTCTACCTATACCCTAAACGCTGAACGCTATACTCTAAAATATTATGTTATTGTTTCCCAAAAAAGCAAAATATCGAAAATGGCAGACTGGACGAAAACACCCCGAGAAAAGAGGTGTGGCTACTCGTGGTGTAAAAGTTGCTTTTGGATCTTATGGATTAAAAGCTTTAACAGCAGCGAGGGTGAAAGCAAATCAAATCGAGGCTGCTCGTGTTGCAGCTAACAGGAAAATTGGTAAGTTTGGAAAGATGTGGATTAGAATTTTCCCAGATAGACCTGTAACAAAGAAGGCTGCCGAGGTTGGTATGGGTAAGGGTAAGGGTGACCCGTATGCTTATTGTGTCGAAGTAAAACCAGGAAGGATTTTAATTGAAGTTGACGGTGTAGATGAAGCAATAGCAAGAGAAGCATTGAGAAAAGCGGGAACAAAATTTCCTTTGAAAACGAAGGTTGTTAGCCGTGAAGATTCCGAAAATATTTAAATTTTCCCAAAACTAGATGATATTCGCTTTTGTTTGCACAAGAATCTCAGTCGCTGTACTTAGTACATACACCTTCCTCGATTCTTGCACAAACAAAAGCGAATATCATCTAGTTTTGAAAAAATTTATTTCATTAAGTTGAAAATATAGAAAAAATAAGTATAGTTATTGAAATAAAAAAAATGAATCCCGTTAGAGATGTTAAGTTAGATTCTTCGGGAAAATTAATAAAGTAGATATATTGATTATGTTATTAAGTTTAATTCACAGATACGGAAACTCCGTTTCCTATCTCTAATGGGATGAAAGATTTAAAAAAGAAAACTGAAAAAGATTTACAAAAAATGTTGCAGGAAAAGAGAAAAACTCTTAGAGAATTTCGATTTGGATCTTCGGGAAGTAAAACCAAGAATGTAAAGGAGGGAAGTAATACTAAAAAAGAAATTGCTAGAATTTTAACAGAATTGAAACAAAGAGAATTAGGGGGGTTAGAAAAGAAATAATTTTAATTTGTAAATTTTAAATTTTAATTCAATTTTAAATTATTAAATGAATAAATAATAAAAAAATAAAATAATTAAAATTTAGTCATTGAATTAAAATTTACAAATTAAAATTTAAAATTTGAATATATAATAATGGAAAACACAAAAGATACAAAAGTAAATACAGAAAAGAAGTCATCGGGAAAGATCCTGTCCGGTGTTGTTGTTTCTGACAAAATGCAGGATACGGTTGTTGTAAAAGTTCAAAGATTTGTAAAGCATCCAAAAATTGGAAAGTATGTCAAAATAGCAAAGAAATTTAAAGCACACGATGCAGGAAATACAGCTAAAATTGGAGATAAAGTAACAATAAAAGAGTGTAAACCGGTATCGAAAGATAAAGCATTTATTTTGGAAAAATAAATAGAAGCGTTTAGCGTTTAGGGTTGTAGGAATGAATTTTGCCTTCGGTAAAATTCATCAAAGAAAAATCTTTGATTTTTCTACCTATACCCTAAACGCTGAACGCTATACCCTAAGCAATATGATTCAACCACAATCAATAGTAAAAATAACAGATAACTCAGGTGGAAAAATCGGCCGTGTTTTCAAGGTTATCGGTGGTTCAAAAAAGAGATATGCTCGAATTGGGGATGTTGTTGTTTTGTCTGTGCAGTCGGCAGAACCACGAAAACAGGTAAAGAAAAAAGATGTTCTAAGAGCGGTAGTTGTCCGACAAAAACAACCTTTGAGAAGAAAGGATGGGTCATATATTTATTTTGATGAAAATTCAGTAGTGATTATTGATAAAGAAAAGAAAGAACCAAGGGCAAATAGGGTTTTTGGACCAATTCCGAGGGAGATTTCGGAAATGGGGTATCAGAAGATTGCATCGTTGGCCCCAGAAATAGTGTAACAAGCGTTTAGCGTTATAGCATTTAGCGTTGTAGGGAAAATTTTGGCTTTAGCCAAAATTTAAAAAAATCTATAACCCTAAACGCTAAACCCTACAACCCTACAAAAATATGAAAATCAAAAAAGAAGACAAAGTAATAGTAATTGCCGGAAAGGATAAAGGAAAAACTGGAAAAGTTTTGAAGGCTTTTCCTGCTGAAAACAAAGTTATTGTTGAAGGTGTGAATATTAAGAAAAAACACCAAAAAGCAACTAGAAGTGGTCAGAAAGGACAAATAATCGATAAGACTTATCCAATTGATGTTTCAAATGTTATGTTAGCCGATCAAAAGAGTGGAAAACCAACGAGAATAGGAAAGAAATTGGTAGGTGATAAATTTGTTCGTGTAGCAAAGAAAAGTGGAACAGTTATTAAATAGCTTATAGCTTCTAGCCGATAGCTTATAGTGAAAAATTTGCCTTTGGCAAATTTTTCAAAAGAAAGCTATCAGCTATGGGCTATAATCTATAAGCTTAGAAACTATAAAATCAAAAAATAAATAAAAATACTATGGAAATGTTAGTAGACAAACAAAAACAAATCTTTGACCTTTTGAAAGGGGATTTTAACTATACCAATGTTATGCAAACCCCAAGAATGGAAAAGATTGTTGTGTCAGTTGGTACAGGCTCAACGATTGATAAAAAGAAAAAAGCTCTTATTGAAGACAGACTCACAAAAATCACTGGACAAAAACCAGCTTCTAGAAAAGCAAAACAATCAATTGCTAATTTTAAACTTAGAGAGGGAAGTGATGTGGGGTATCAAGTAACTCTAAGAGGTAAAAGAATGGAAGATTTTTTCAACAAACTTGTAAATGTTGCTCTTCCTAGAACAAAAGACTTTCGAGGTTTGGATAAAAAAGGAGTGGATGAAATGGGAAATTATACTCTTGGAATCAAAGATCATACAATTTTTACTGAAACATCTGACGAAGAGTTGAAAAACGTATTCGGGATGTCTGTAACTATTGTTACTTCTGCAACAAGTAAAGAAGAGGCCGGTGCATATCTAGAAGGTCTCGGCTGGCCATTCAAAAAATAATTTAAAAAATTAAAAAATGGTGGGTGTCCGACACCCACCATTTTTTAATTTTTATATTGACTTATATTGTGTTTTGAGTAGTATAAGTGATGGAAGTATAGTAAATTAAAATAAAAATAAAAAAGAGGGAGATTATGCACGATTACTGGACATTGTTACTAACAGGCGGAACTGTTGCTATTGCAATTCACATTATTCTAACCTTTTTCTTTATGGAACTCGCGTTAGATAAAAGAAAGAGAGAATACGATGGCACCCTAAGGGTTAAAAAAGGGAAGATATTAAGATTTTTTTATAGTTTACCGTGTGTTATGTTGGATAAAAATCCAAAGAACATATGTCAATTATTTTGGGGGATTTTCTTTGGTTTGATTGCAGACTATATTCTGATCGTAACTATTTTTGTATTTACGATTTATGTTATTTTTCCTTTTGGACAACATTTATCTGAAAAGGCCACAATCGAGGGTAGTTATTGGCCAGTTTTGAAGCCTTTTGTGGGATTTGTTGGTTTTATCGGTGCCATTTTATTTTTTCTTGGTATTTTCTTTTTTTCCGTATATCTTCTTACTGATGTTATATCAAGTGATAAATTTATGCCCGGGACAAAAGAGTGGTTTAAAAACAAGAAGGAAGAACACTGTTCACTCATTAAATTAGTTGATTAATTTATTATACAAGGTTGTATCGAATACAACCTTGTTTTTTGTTGGTATCGGTAGGGTATTGATACCCTATCGATACCTAACGTTAGGGTAACGTTGCCTAAAAATATAAAAGGGCAGGAATCTGATTCCTGCCCTCTGGTTATATATTTTCGATAGGGAGTTTAATAAAACCCTCCGTATTTTCAAATACCGAAACAGCACCTGCTACTGGTTTCTTAACCAGTAAACCGTTGATTAAAATAGGAAAATCTACCGGTGTTGAGAGTATTTTTAGAACAGCAATGAAGTCTCTTCTCATCTGGGTGTTGTCTTCTTTTAAGATACTCTCCGTTATGTTGGGATGATCTATTAAGGCCATTCCTAATGTACCTTGATCGATTTCTAGTTTTTTCACATTAAACTTTACCGATTTAGCCGTTTTCCAAAAATATCTAATAAGTACATTTGGTATTCTTGTTAAGACAACAACTTTTTGGTTTGCAACATAATTTATTTGACCTGTATGAGTTTTAGTTGCAGTAAATCCATTATAAGGACTTATGCTAACATGTATTTTCTGGCAAAAGCTATAAAAATCTAACATGTCGGGATGGGCAAAAAAATTAAACATATAATCTGTGAATCCTTTGTTCCCATGAAGAATTAGTTCCATTTTTTCTCCTTTGATAATTTTATTGTTTATGAAAACTCTTTTTCTGGCTTGGATACTATCAAAACCCTATATATTTTGCAAGGCATTTCAGAATTTTGTTTGACTTTTAAAACCGTCTTTGCTAAGATACTGCAAGTTATATTGAGTGTGTGGGTTGGGGATATTGCCCAGCCGTACTTTTATAAAATAAATTTTATAAAAGATACAGCTGGACTATATTTTTCTAATTCGCTTCGCTCAAAAGAAAAATATGGCAAAAAAATCTGTAATAGCAAGAGCAAATAAAAAACCAAAATTCTCTACAAGAATCGTGAGAAGGTGCTTTAAATGTGGAAGAAAGCGCGGATATATGAGAGATTTTGATTTGTGTAGAATTTGTTTTAGAGAATATGCGAACGAGGGAAAGATTCCTGGAGTGACAAAAAGCTCTTGGTAAACTATGAACACGAAGCTAATAGCTTATAGCCGATAGCTTATAGCCGATAGCTTATAGTGAATTTGCCAAAGGCAAATTTTTCAAAAGAAAGCTATCAGCTATGGGCTATAAGCTACAAGCTTGGTTGTGTTTGTAACAATCTGTGATAATTAACGAATATTTGGGCTGTAGCACAAGCTAGACGCCAAATAATAATATGGATAAAATTTCAAATTTAATAATAAGCATAAAGAACGCAGGTAATGTCAGAAAAGAGACAGCTTCTGTTCCTTATTCTCAATACAAAATGGAGATTACAAAACTCTTGAAAAAAGAGGGCTTTCTTGTGTCCGCTGAATCAAAAGGTAAAAAAGTAAAGAAAACTATTCAAATGGGAATTGCTTATAATGAAAACGGAAAGCCAAAAATTAATGATGTTAAAAGAATTTCCAAACCTTCAAAAAGGATTTATTATGGGGCAAAAGATATTCGACCAGTGAAAGGAGGATTTGGAACATTAATACTCTCAACCCCAAAAGGAATTATGACTGATAAGATGGCTCGTAAAGAAAAGGTTGGAGGAGAAGCATTATTCAAAATCTGGTAGATTTTGAAAAGCGTTTAGCGTTTAGCGTTGTAGGGAATAAATTTTAACTTTAGCCAAAATTTAAAAAAATCTATAACCCTAAGCGCTACAACCCTATAATCCTAATAAAATATGAGTAGAATAGCAAAACAACCAATAGAAATACCCGAAAAGACAGAAGTTAATATTACTGATGGTGTTTTGATCGTGAAAGGACCCTTGGGAGAATTAAAAAGAGATTTGAGGTCTGAAATTGAAGTAAAAATCGAGGATAATAAAGTGGTGGTAAGTGCAAAAGAAAAAACCAACTTTACTAAAGCAATGCTTGGAACAACAGCATCACACATCAGGAATATGATTGGGGGGGTAAATAAACCATATGAGAAAAAGTTGGTTGTGGAGGGGGTTGGTTTTAAGTCAGCTGTGCAAGGAAAGGATTTGAATATGAGTCTTGGATTTTCTCACGATGTTATTATGTCAATTCCGGAAGATTTAACAGTGACAGCAGAAAAAAATGTTATAACAGTATCAGGGATTGATAAAGAGCAAGTAGGAAGATTTACGGCAGATATTAGAGCAAAGAAAAAACCAGAACCATATAAGGGCAAGGGCATTAGATATGAAGATGAAGTGATTCGTCGAAAACAAGGCAAAAAAACCGTTTAAATTCCCAAAATTGGCACATTTCGCTTTTGTTTTGGCAAGAATTTCAGTCTCGCAGTATTAGTTTATACAGCTTCTTCAATTCTTGCCAAAACAAAAGCGAACTGCACTCAATTTTGAAAATTTAAATAATCTAAGAAATATTTATTGAGTAAAATGAGCAAAAAAAATTCAAAAACAGAAAAAAGGACTCGAAGACATAATAGAATTCGAGCCAAGGTAAAAGGAACAGCATCTGTGCCTAGGTTGAATGTGTTTAAGTCAAACACAGGTGTTTACGCACAGATTATTGATGATGAAAAGGGTGTGACCTTGGTTTCAAGTTCAACTAAAACAATGAAAGGAAAAACAACGACTGAAAAAGCACAACAGGTAGGTAGTGATTTAGCCAAAAAAGCAACTGCAAAGAAAGTAAAAAAAGTTGTTTTTGACCGAGGGGGGTATATTTTCACAGGAAAAATAAAAGCTTTGGCTGATTCAGCTCGAGAAGGTGGTTTGCAGTTTTAAATATTCAAATCTTTAAATTTTTAAATAAAAATGACAGAAGAAAAAAAGGAAAAAAATAATATTGAAAAAACAGATTCTAATCCTGCAACCCAGGATGGACAAAAAAAGAAAGTAGAAAAAACTCCTACGGATGTTAAGACTGTCTCAAAAGCAATAGCAGACAAAAAACCAGTCAGCAAAGAACGGCCAAAAAGAACTTTTAAGAAAAATGTCCGACCAAGAAGAAGGGCTGGTTTCAAAAGACCAAAGCCAGAATTTGATCAAAAAATTATCGATATTCGAAGGGTTACTCGTGTTGTAAAAGGAGGGCGCAGATTTAGTTTTTCTGTTGTTATGATTCTTGGAAATAAAAAGGGAAAAGTAGGTGTTGGTGTTGGAAAAGCATCAGATACAGCATTGGCAATCGAAAAAGCAATCAGAAATGCCAAGAAGAACATGATTCAATTGAAACTTACCGAGAACAACTCAATCCCTTACGAAGTCGATGCAAAATATTGTGCTTCTAGGGTGGCAATTCGACCGGCCAAAGGACGGGGTGTTGTTGCGGGAAGTTCGCTCAGAACAGTTTTAGAATTAGCAGGGGTAACGGAAGTTGGTGGAAAAGTAATTTCACGAAGTAAAAACAAATTAAATAATGCAAGGGCAACTATCAAAGCCTTGCAGGCTTTTAAGGGGTAAGGTTTAAGTAGTAAGTAATAAGAAATGAATTTTTGCCTTTGGCAAAAATTCATTCAAAATTTACTAAAAACTATAAACTAAAAACTGACGATATGCAATTACATAACCTAAAAAAGAATAAAACTAACAAAACCAGTATTAAGGTTGGACGAGGAGGAAAGAGGGGAAAAACTTCTGGAAAAGGACACAAGGGGCAAAAAGCTCGGGCTGGTAACAGCGGAAGACCTGAAATCAGGGATATTATTAAAAAGTTACCTAAACTTAGAGGTTATAAGTTTAATTCAATTAAAGCGTCAGCTGTTCCTGTGAATCTGTCTGAAATCGATAAAGCTTTTAAAGACGGAGAAAAAGTAAATCCTCGAACCTTGATTGCCAAAGGTGTGGTTAACCGACAAAGTGGAAAAATTCCAACTATTAAAATTTTAGGAACAGGAGAAATTACAAAAAAAGTTACTGTATCAGGATGTAAAATTTCAAAGAGCGCAGTAGAAAAAATAAGTAAAATCAAATAAGATATAATCTATTTGATTTTAAATTTTAAGTTATAAATTTTAAATTTTAATTCAATTTTTAATGATTAAATTTTTTAAACATTTTAAATTTATAAATTGTATTATTGAATTATAATTTTAAATTTATAATTTAAAATTGTTATAAATATGAACTTCACAAACAAACTAAAACTAATAGCTAAAGATAAAAATCTAAGAACCAAAATTGCTTTTCTGCTTGGTTTTTTGGTTTTGTTTAGAGTTTTGGCTTCGATTCCAATTCCGGGTGTTGATGTTGCTAAACTTCAAGAATTTTTCGCAAACAACCAATTTTTCGGCCTTCTAAACATCTTTTCGGGGGGTGGCTTATCATCGCTTTCTATCATTATGCTTGGTGTTGGACCATATATTACCGCCTCAATTATAATGCAGTTGATGACTATGATGTCTGAAAAGTTAAAGCAAATGTATCACGAAGAAGGAGAGGCTGGAAAGAAAAAATTTAGTCAGTATTCGAGACTATTAACTGTTCCGCTTGGTGCCATTCAGGGTTATGCTTTTCTTAATTTACTTCAAAGCCAAAATGTAATCGGTGCATTACCGATGTTTGAAATGATTACTAATGTTGTGGTAATTGTTGCTGGTTCGATGCTCCTTGTTTGGATTGGAGAATTAATGACAGAGTTTGCAATTGGAAATGGTGTTTCGATTATTATTTTTGCTGGTATCGTAGCCAGTCTTCCAACCACAATTAGCCAATTAATTTTTGCGTTTGATATCTCACAACTACCAGTTTATATCGGATTTATTGCTATTGCTATTGTGATTATTGCCGGAGTTGTTGTTATTACAGAAGCAGAGAGACCTATTCCAATAAATTATTCAAAAAGAGTCAGGGGAAACAAAGTTTATGGTGGAGTTTCAACATATTTACCATTAAGAGTAAATCAGGCTGGGGTTATTCCAATTATCTTTGCGTTGTCTATTCTATTATTTCCCCAAATGATATTTACATTTTTAGTCAATTTTGATAGTGCAGTGATCAGTTCTGTTTCAGATGTTGTGTTGGGTATTTTGGCCAATTCTTGGGTTTATGCGGTTATGTACTTTGTACTTGTATTCTTGTTTACTTATTTCTATACCGCAGTTACATTCGATCCAGAAGCTATTTCAACAAATCTCCAAAGAGGCGGAGCTTTCATTCCAGGGATTCGACCAGGAAGTCACACATCAGAATATATCGCTAAGGTTTTGACTAGAATTACTTTGGTCGGAGCGCTTTTCCTCGGGTTTATTGCGGTACTTCCGCTTATTATGCAAGCTCTTACAGGAATTACTTCGTTAGCAATCGGAGGTACCGCTTTGCTTATTGTGGTATCAGTAGTTATTGATCTCATCAAAAAAATCGATGCCCAAGTATCAATCAGGGAATACTAAAATATAAACAAAATATATTTTTCCAAAAAGGTGGGGGTCGGACCCCCACCTTTTTGGTATAATGAAACTATGTCAAGAAAAAAAGTAAAATTTAGTGTCGGATGTTTCTACCATGTTTATAACAGAGGTGTTGATAAAAGAGAGATTTTTTCTGATAAACAAGACACACTTAGGTTTATAGAGAGCCTAGATGTGTTTAATACAATAGAGCCCATTGGTAGTATTTTTGCAGAAAAGAAAAGGGGTAGGGGTCGGACCCCTACCCCACCTACCCCAAAAAAACAAAAAGGAAAGCTAGTTAATATTATCGCTTATTGTCTCAACCTAAATCACTACCATTTTGTTTTAGAAGAAATTGTTGAGGGTGGTATAAGCGAGTTTATGAAAAGGTTAGGGGGTGGTTATACGGGATATTACAACATTAAATATAAGAGAAATGGAGTTTTATTTCAGGGAAAATTTAAGACGGTGCATATAAAAAAAGACGGTCAGTTGGAATATACGGTTGACTATGTCAATTTAAACAATTTGGTTCATAAAAAATTTGACGGTACCAAAAAACATTTTTTAGACGACATTCCAGCTAGATCTAGTTGGAATGAATATATCAATGAAAATATAAAGGGTATTTGTGGCAAAGACATTATTCTTGATGTTTACAAAAAAGCGTATAGAAGTAGAAATACATATGAATCTAGTGCCAAAGAAACATTAAAAATGGTAAGAGAGATGAGATACGGGGATGAAAAATAAGTAGGGTAGGGGTCGGACCCCTACCCTTGTTTTATCCCCATTTTTATTATATATAAAATCAAAAATACTGTGTTAAAATATAAGTAATATCGGATTTTTCTATTTGAGTAAGTAGATGGTGAGTAATTAAAAAATAAATGGAAAAACATAAGCTGAAAATTTATATTTTACTAACAGTTGCTTTTTTGATGGTGGCTGTCTTTTTGCCGTTGAATATTACGAAAGCAAAAGAAATTTTGGTGGGCGAAAAAATATCCCAAGAGATTGAAAAAGTTATCGATTTACTTGAAGTTTTGGCTAAAAATACCTTTAGTTTTTTTGTAGAAAATAGGGCTGATGGAATCAAAAAAATAGTTAATTCAACTAATAATCTTTTCATTTATGTTTATGTTGCTGATCCAAAATTCGAAGAAAAAGACAAAAATAAGGTAGAGTTTGCACAAAAAAAAGAAATCGAAGAACCAAAGCTAGAAATTCAAACTCAAAAAATTGTTTTTGTTGGACTTGTGGATGATTTTCGTCAAACTATTTTAGAATTTATAAACCTAACGAAAATCTTTTCTCAAAATGTTTTAGAAGGAGCAAGTGAAGTTCGAAAAATAACAATTGATTTAACAACTAAATCTTTAAAAGATACCCAATGGCTAATTCAAGAAAACAATTCTTTGGTTAATGGTATTCTAGGTAAAGGAGTTAAACAAGCTCAAAAAATTGTAATTTTTGCTAGTGAATTTACAAATATTTACTATATTCAACTTGGAAAAATAACAACTAGAATACCTGATGTAGCAACTACCATAGTCACAAGTGCTTTTGATGATGTTCATATGGTTGTTAAAATCAATAACGATTTTGTAAACAACACTCTTGGCCGAGGAGTAAAAAAAATAAAAGTTACCGCAATTTGGACAACCAGCTTATTATCTTCAATGGATGATAATTTTAAAAACCTGGCTCTAAGAATTTACAAAAACACAACAAAACTAACATCAGATACTTTTACTCAGATTAAAAAAACAACCCGCCAAGTAAAATTCCTTTTCTCTGAGTCTTTTGTGGGTTCGGGGATTGTTTTGGGTGAGAAAAAAGATTATCTTTTGGCTTCGGCTTATCGACAATCAAATCGAGGAAAAACAGTTCTTGAAAATACAGCTGTAAAAACATATAGATTTTTTAACAACTTGCTTATCTTTAATTTTGGCAATAATGAAGTGATTGTTGTTGAAGAAGAAAAACACAACGAACTAAAAGAGGAACCACAAAAAGAAATACAAAATGTCAATCCGCCTAAGGTAGAAGAGCAGGTAAAAGTAGTTTATCAACCAACTAATACAATTGTTGAAAGAGTAATTCAGGCAACTAGTGGTGTAACACCAGCAGATCTACAAAAACTAAAAAACGAATTATTGCAAGAGATTTACAGAATGGCAGATAAATCAACACCAACTATATATCCAATATCTAACTACGCAGCTATTGCTCACACAAACAAAATTGATCAACTAAATTCTGTTACTATCAATTCATCAGCAATCAGTGGCGGGACTATTAGCGGAGCAACAATAACTAACACACCAATTTCCGGTTCAACTGGATCATTCACAATACTTTCGGTGTCTGATAGCGCAACAATTGGGGGACAATTTACAGCAAATAGTGCCTCAACAACCCAATTAACTGTTTCTGACCGATCTTGGTTTACTGGTTTAGCTTCTTTTGGTAATGCAACAACTTCAAACTTAACAGTAACCGGAATACTTTATGACTCAGACGGAGAAGCTGGTATATCGGGTCAAGTTCTTTCTACCACAGCAACTGGAACGAGTTGGACAACTAATTCTTCAACCCAAGATTCAGACGGAGATACAATGATTCAAGCAGAAGAATCAGCTGACGAAGATAAAATTAGATTTGATACTGCCGGAACAGAAAGGATGGTTATTGATGAAGATGGAAAAATTGGAATAGCAACAACTTCACCTTTATCAAAACTAACAATCTTCGGAGATGTGTTCCTAGACGGAGCAAATCGTTATCTGAATTTTGGTACAACTACTGCTACTTCATCTGCTGGTTATGGTATTAGAGATAATTTAGGAACAATACAATACAAAAACCTAGGAGGTTCTTGGGCTGATGTTGGAAGTGGAGGAGGGTCAGGAACAGTAACTTCTGTTGATATGACAGTCCCAACCGGATTATCTGTTTCAGGAAATCCAATTACTACATCTGGCACACTAGCTCTAACCTATTCTGCTGGTTATGAAGGGCTAAAAACAGCTTCATCAACTAACTGGAATACTTTCTACGATACTCCTTCAAACAGAATCACGGCTGGAACAGGATTGAGTTGGTCAACTAACACACTTAATGCTGAAGTACAATCATCAGATTTAAATAACTACCTTTCACTAGTAAATTGGTACGCAACAACAACTCACGAAAATATTTCTTCTCTCCCTTCGCTTTCAATCACAGAATCACAAATTTCAGATCTTGATCATTTCGATGGAGGAGGTTTTTACACATATTTCAATGCAACTAATACGGATGCTCTTAGCGAAGGTTCTTCAAACCTTTATTACACAGACGCAAGGGCTCGATCTGCCATCGATTCTTCTGCTACAGGATTAACTTATACACCAGGGACAGGAATCTTTTCTCTAACCCCTGGTTACAACATTCCATTAACAGCCAGCACAACTAACTGGAATAATTTTTATGATACTCCTTCGGGTCAAATTACAGCAGGAACAAATATTTCTTGGTCTTCAAATACTTTAAATGTTGATGATGCGTTTTTAATTAATAATGGAGATGATGCAACTACGGGACAGCTTACCGCAGCAAACTTTGTAGCTTCGTCCGGTACAGCAACTTCCACATTTGCCGGTGGCTTGAATGTAGGAAGCGGAGGTTTGATTTATGATTATTCGAGTGGAAAAGTAGGTATTGGAACAGATTCTCCGGTTACTAATTTAGAAATAAGTAGTAACGAAACAACAGAATTGAGAATTGGACATGGAAATAATTGGAATGGTGCCTTGTCGTTTTATGAGGGAGGAGTACCTTCTTGGTCTTTTTATAACGTTGGAAATGGCGACTTGTTTCAATTTAATTATGCTGGTACAGGAATGGCTACATTTGAACCAGGTGGTGATGTTGGAATAGGAACAACCTCACCTTTTGCTAAATTATCAGTAGCGGGTAATGGTTATTTTGACGGAAATGTGACAGCTTCAATTTTTACAGCTACAAGTACAAGTGCCACCTCCACTTTTCCATATTTTTCAGCCTCCCAATCTAATCTTGGTACGGTAGTAGGAGGAATCTGGAACGGCTCCTCGATTGCTGATGCTTATGTTGACAATGATATTACCGCTTCAAATTATCTTTCGTTGACCAACTGGTTTGCAACAACAACTCACTCACTAATTTCAAGCTTGCCTAATCTGTCTGTTACAGAATCACAAATTTCAGACCTAGATCATTACACAAACAATGATTGGGATATTAGAATGACATCAACAACAACCCTTCCCTCAATAACAACATTAGCTAACTTAGCTACGGTTGGAACAATTGGAAGTGGAGTTTGGAACGGAACTGCTATTGGTGATACTTATCTAACCAAAACAGGCAATTGGACAGGAACATTTGATGGGCAAGAAGGTTCTTATTACCTAGATGCTGATAATCTAAACGACTTTGATAATCCTTTCTATACCTACTTCAACGCAACTAATACGGATGCTTTGAGCGAAGGATCAAGTAATTTTTATGCGACTCAAAGTCGTTGGGATAGTTTTTGGAACGCATCAACTACATTAAGTAGCGTTACTTCTGTTCCTAATCTATCTATCACAGAATCTCAGATATCTGACTTACAAAATTACTTGGCTTTGGCTAATTGGTATGCAACAACAACTGATGGACTAACACAAGGTTCAGCAAATCTATACAATCAAACTCACACAGGAGAAGTAACAGGATCTACCGCTTTAACAATTGCTAACAATATTATTGATGAAGCTAATCTAAAACTAGACACTTCACCAACTGACAACTACATTCTAATTGCTTCTTCTACAGCAAGTGGAGGAATGGATTGGGTAGCAACCTCTTCTCCTCTTTTGAATTTATCCTCGGGTGGCGGAGGTTCTTCAGCTCTAACTCACACAAATATTTTTGTTGGAAATTCTTCAAATATAGCAACAGCAACTTCATCTTTGGTTATTTTGGACAATGGGAATATAGGAATAGGAACAACTTCACCTCTAACCTCACTATCCCTCGAAGGCACAGCCGGAACACCTATAATGAACATTGCTAATTCAACTGGTGCCAGTGCTTTGTATGTTGATGAGGGCGGAGATATTGGCATCGGGATGACCGCTCCAACCTCCAAATTTCATGTAGTAGATACATTAAGCGCAGCTACTGGTGATGAAGTAGTATATTCTCTTAATTATACAACCAATAAAGCAACTAGTGGAAATGATACGGGGTTACAGATAAACATGACGGATACAGCGAGTCCTGGAACGAGCTATTTAATTGATGCTCGTGTTGGGGGTACAAGTAAGTTCTGGGTTGATTCTAGTGGTAACGCTTTAATTGCTAATGGAATGAGGCTTGGTTCTGCAAATGCTTCGATTAGCCCAGCAGGAAGTAAGCTACTACTTAATTCAACCGAAAAGATTGAAATGAGATTATGGGGTGATATTTCATCTGGTAATGCTTTTGAGTTTAAACCTGGTATGGCAGGTTTGCAACTGACCGGGTCAAGCGGAGTTCAATCATTTTTAAGTATAATACCAGAAATCAATCAGAGTGGAACAGCTGGATATAATGGTATATTTCTTAATGTTACAGAAACAGGAATTGGTAGTGGTCCTAATAATTTAATTGATTTGCAGGTAGATAGTTCAAGTAAATTTTTGGTTGATAATACCGGTAACGTCGGAATCGGGACAACTTCACCATATTCAAAATTATCTGTTTGGGGAGACGCTCTTGGAAATATTTTTGAAGCAATTACAAATTCTTCAACAACAGCTATGGTAATTAATGCAATTGGTGATATTGGCATTGGAGTAACCGATCCTGATAAGAAATTAGAAGTATTCGAGACAGTTGCTGATGCACAAGTTAAAATTTCTTATGATGCAACTCGTTATGCGAACTTGCAAGTTGATTCTGTTGGAGATTTAATTATTGATCCTCAAGGAAATGATTTATTCTTAAATGACGATAACCTGTTTTCTTGTACAGGAGGTTCGTGTCCTGCTGGCAATCCAACCGGAACAGGTAATATAGTGGTTGAAAATAAAGTAGGTATTGGAACCACAACTCCTGCCTACAAATTATCAATTGAAACCCAAGATTCATCAACTAATTTATTACAAATAGCATCTAGTACTAATCAAAATATATTTACAATCAACTCCGATGGAGATATTGCTATTGGAACATCTAGTCCGTTTGCGAGATTTTCTATTGGATCAGGGGGGGCTATTGTTGTTGAAGAAAATACTCTTATTGATGGAGCAACTATTACAGTTGATTGGCGAGATGGTAATCAGCAAGATGTTGAGTTAGGTGGAAACAGGACAATTAATTTCTCAAATTACACTCCTGGACAAACATTGCGTCTGCTTGTTTGTCAAGATTCGACTGGTTCAAGGACAGTTACTTGGGATTCAAACATAGATTGGAATGATGCCACAGCTCCTACTCTTACAACCACAGCAGATAAATGTGATGTGATTGCGTGTATTGCGACAGAGGCAAAGGGTGTTTTGGATGTCTTTTGTACAGCGACGTTGAATTTTTAACAAATTGAAAATTAATATGCTTGTTTTTATCAAAAAATATCATAAATTACTAACCATCATATTAGCCATTTTTGTGGTTTTTTCTACTTTCTATTTTCAACTATTAAACGAAAAAGACAGTACCGTAGAAGCTGCTTTTGAAATTGATAACTCTCTTCGTTTTAACGACGACGACAGTCCTTATCTTTCCCGTACACCAAGTTCAGCAGGAAATAGAACAGTTTGGACTTGGTCTGGGTGGGTAAAACTTGGTAATATTTCTACATTAAAATATTTATTTGCCGCAGGAACAGATGGTAGTAATGAATCTGCTATTAGATTTAATGCAGACGATACTTTGCAAATAGATAATTATGTAGGTGGAGCAACAAAATCAAAAAAAGTGACAACTGCCGTATATCGTGATCCGGGAACCTGGTCTCATATTGTTGTTTCTGTGAATGGTTCTACACAAAATATGTACGTTGATGGTGTTCAAATAACAAATTTTTCTACAAATACTACCGATACATCTAACTGGTTTTTTAATAACACGGATGGGCATAAGATAAGTGGCCGAGCGCACACAACTGGTAGTTATATCGACGGCTATCTTTCCGATGTTCACTTTATCGACGGGCAGGCACTCACACCATCTAGTTTTGGAGAAACCAATACCTCCGGTCAATGGGTGTCCAAAGCTTATTCCGGTACATATGGTACTAACGGCTACCACCTTGATTTTGCTAATTCTACCGATTTAGGGAATGATGTATCTGGACAAAACAACGACTGGACATCCACCAATCTTGACGCTACTGACCAAGTTATTGATACTCCAACAAATAATTTTGCTGTTTTGAATGGAGTTGTACGACACGGTAGTAATACTACTTTATCTGACGGGAATCTTGTTGAGGATTGGGTAGGGGCGAATTGGCAAGGCCTTGTGCCAGCTACCTTAGGTACACAATCAGGGAAGTATTATATGGAGGTAGCGTACGATGGCAATGCTACATATAGTGCTGTTGGTGTGACTGGTTGGGGGGGTCTGTATGATTCTACTCCAAATATATCAGCATGTAGTATAGCTCTCAATAATGACGATACTGTGGCGCTTAGGGCTTGGGGTACTTCATATACAAATTTATGCCATGATACAACAGAAGAGACATCATGGGGGACGGCAATAACTGACGGAGATGTAACCATGATGGCTTGGGATGTTGACACCAAACAAGTTTGGTTTGGCAAAAATGGTATCTGGGAGAATTCAGGAGATCCTGCAAACGGAACTAATGAGGCGGTTGTTATGTCTGGGACAACAGAACTTATACCTTTCATTTCGTCTTATTCTAATCCAATGGTTGTTAATTTCGGCGCTAATGCTCAAACAGGACTAACCTACGACTCCGACGCCGGTGGATATTTCAAATATACTCCACCAACTGGATTTAAAGCTCTCTCTACTGCTAATCTTCCTACACCAGCTATCACCAAACCCTCTGATCATTTTGATATAGCAACTTATACTGGAAATGGTTCAACACAATCAATTACAGGACTTGATTTTCAACCGGATTTAGTGTGGTTGAAAGATAGAACGAGTGCTAACAGCCATGGACTTTTTGATATTATTCGTAGCACAACCAAACTTTTGTCGTCAGATGCAACTTCGGTGGAATCAACGGACGCGGATACACTCACCTCATTTGATTCAACTGGGTTCTCGCTCGGCGCTGATACAAAATATAATACAAATACAAATAATTATGTCGCTTGGAACTGGAAAGCTGGCGGAACAGCTTCTTCTAACACTGACGGATCAATTACTTCATCAGTTTCCGCTAACCCCACTGCTGGATTTTCGATTGTGAGTTATACGGGGAATGGAACGGCCGGAGCGACAGTGGGACATGGTCTAAATGATGTACCAGAAATGGTGATAATTAAGAATAGAGATGGTGCTGATGATTGGGCAGTGTATGCGAATGAAGATGGAACTGATTATCTTCAGCTTAATTCAACTGCAGCAACTGCCGATAATAATACCTATTGGAATGATACTAATCCTAGTTCTTCGGTCATAACTCTTGGTACCAATTCAGATGTTAATAATAATTCTGAGAATCTCGTTGCTTACGCATTCCATTCTGTTCCTAGCTACTCAAAAATCGGATCATACACCGGAAACGGTTCCGCTGATGGTCCGTTTGCTTATACCGGATTTAAACCAAGGTATGTAATGGTTAAAAGAACTGATACAACAGGAAATTGGCAAATTATTGATCTAGAGAGATCTCCAGCACCAAATCCAGCAAGAAACCCATTATATGCCGATGTTACTGATGCTGAATCAACAGGAGGAGATGGTTATCCGATTGATTATAATAGCAATGGATTTAAGATTAGAAGCACAGAGGCGGTGAGAAATGCTTCTGGTGGAACATATATTTACTACGCTATCGCTGAATATACTTTAAAACCAGCAAGTGCTACCAGTTTGTCAGTTACTCCTTTGTGGTTTGGGATAGGGTTTTGACTGTTCTATGAAAAACAAAAATTTTTTTAAAATATGAAATATTTTTTTCAACATAAATTCATCATAATCATCATTTTTCTTACTATATTCACATTAAGTTTCTTCAAACTTTTCGTTGTCTCTGGTTCATCAATGAAGCCGGCATATTCTCACGGAGATGTTGTGTTGGTTGAAAAAATCTCACATCATTTTTTTATTCAACGCGATGATATTCTTATTTTTGAACATCCACGAGGAGATAATGATGATATTCAGATAAAAAGAGTGATTGGCTTACCAACAGAAACTGTGAATTTGGATGATGGGTTTAGTATGTATTTAGGATCGTTGGATTATTTTGTAATTGGTGATAATCGAAACGAAAGTACAGATTCACGAAATTTTGGAACTATTCAGCCAGAACATGTGATTGGGAAACCGATGTTTAAATTTTAATATTAAACTTTAAACTTAATTTAAACTTGTTATAATAATCTTATGAAAAACTTTTTTCATTTTATTCAATATAATAATGCATTTCCAATAATACTTGGTATTATTTTTCTTGGCGGCGGGACTGTTTTTGCAGCGACAAATCCTGAAATTATTTATGAAAAAGAAGAACACATTATTTCAATAGATAATACATATATTGTTGAAAAAGATTTGAATGGGTTTACCCCAACTGTGCAAATAATTGAAGTAACAGAAGATGACAAAAATTATTTTGTATCGTATTTGTTTACAACCATAGATTTGAAAGATGCTGTCTGGCAGGATGTTGAAAAAGAAAATATTATGGCTATTTCAAAGGTTGATTTGGGCCAATATCGTGATTTAGGTTTCTATGTGATGGGGCAGTTACGGCAAAAAATAGAGAGGGAGATTGCTTATTTACAAGAAGTTCAAGGTTTTGAAAAAGAAAGTGTTACCCAAAAGACTGTTGCTACAAAATATGGTGGTTTAGTTGGGGCAATTATGGATGATAAAACAGAAGTATTGCCTGGTTATATTCCTGTTGTGGAAGTTGTGGATCTAGAAGATAAGTGGCAAAGACCGGCAGATGACGGAAACAAAGAACAAAAAACCAACAACAATCAGTCGAGTTTGACTAGCGGTCCAAGTATTCAAATACTCGGAAATAATCCAGCTTGGATTACTTTAAAATCTTCTTATATAGATCTTGGTGCTATTGCACATGATTCTAATGGTTATGATTTGACTATTAAATTATTACTAAATGGTAGTGAAACTAAACATATTCAGATTGATACTTCGACAACTTCAGAATATATAATCACATACCGTTCTACTGATGGAGGAGGAAATACGAGCGAGGCGATACGACATATAGTTGTTTACGATCCGACTGTTCAAACCCCTCCGCCAGCAAATTCGGTCATTCCTACTATTCCAGATAAAATTGAAGAAAATGAGTATCAAGATCAAGATGAAAATGAAGAAGTTCAAAATGAGGTGGGCAATGAGAACGAAGAAACTCAGGAACCGGAACTAACCTGTAACGAAAACAACCTAAACCTCTGTAATCAAACAGAATGTGAAGATCTAAGCTATCACTGGTATGATAATCAATGTAATGTAGACGAAGAAGTAGTCGAAGACACAACAGCACCATTAATTACCTTACTTGGAGATGAAATAGTAGAAATAATATTAAACGAAGAATACACAGATGCAGGAGCAACAGCCAACGACGAAACAGATGGAGACATTACTCCAAACATCATCACCAATAACCCAGTCGATACATCAACTACTACATCCTATACAATCACTTACAATGTTCAAGACGAAGCAGGGAATCAAGCTGAAGAGATTACAAGAACAGTAAATGTTGTTGAATAATTGAATAAACAAAAAAAGTGGGTGTCGGACACCCACTTTTTTTGTTAATATGATTATAATGAGAATTTATTTTGAAAAAGAAAGACACTACCATATTTATAATAGAGGTACAGATAAACGGGAGATATTTACAGATAAATACGATGTATATAGATTTATAGAAAGTATAGAAGAGTTTAATTGTGTTGGAGTTAATAATGATATTTTTCATTCTGAAAGGTCGAGAAAACGTCAAATAAAAAGAGGTGGGTGTCCGACACCCACCAAATATGAAAAAAGTGGCCAAAAACTTGTCAATATTATTGCATATTGTTTGAACCCGAATCACTATCATTTTATTTTGGAAGAGTTGGTTGAAGGAGGAATAAGTGAGTTTATGAAAAGATTAAACGGAGGTTATTCCAGATATTACAATATAAAATATGGTAGATCTGGATCATTGTTTCAAGGAAAATTTAAGGCAAAATATATAAAAGAATCACTTCTTTATGTTTCTGCTTATGTTAATTTGAATAATCTTGTTCATAAAAAAATTGACGGGACTAATTCGTATTTTATGGATGATATTGTTAATAGGTCGAGTTGGAGTGAGTATATTCAAGAAAATCCAAAATTTGAAATTTGTGAAAAAGACTTTTTACTTAGTAGATATAACACTAAGTTAGAATATAAAAAAGATGCAGAGGAAATATTGAATACAATAAAAGAAAAACGTTATGAAGATTAAAAACGGTGGGTGTCCGACACCCACTTTTTTTGTTTTATTTTTGTGTATAATAGTTAGTGTTTATTAAATAGAAAATAATATTAGATATGGATAAAAAACAAACATTTATATTTATTGGTCGATCTGGGTGTGGAAAAGGAACTCAAATCGACTTACTATCAGAAAAATTAAAAGAAAAAACTCCTGATATTGGAATTAATTATATTAGTACCGGGCAGGATCTGAGAAAATTTTGGGAGGGGGACACTTATACTCATAAACTCTCAAAAGAAATCGTTGAGGCGGGCAGTTTGCAACCAGAATTTCTAGTCACATACCTTTGGGGGAAAGACTTGGTAGAAGATATGACCGGCAACGAACACCTTATTCTTGACGGAACACCTAGGCGTCTTAATGAGGCCGAAATGTTGGATTCGGCAATTAAATTTTACCAAAGAGAAAATCCAACCGTAATTTATATGAATGTTTCTCGGGAGTGGTCGACAGATAGGTTGTTGGGCAGAGGTCGACACGATGATGACAAAGAGCAAATTAAAAAAAGATTAGATTGGTTTGACGCAGACGTAATGCCGGCAGTGGAATATCTCAAAAATAATTCAACATATAGTTTTCTGGATATAAATGGTGAGCAAACTATTGAGGAGGTGCATCAAGAAATAATGGAAAAAATAAAATAATCCAAAAATCGGCTGAAACTATTTATGAAAACTCCTTTTAAAAGGAGTTTTTTAAATCTTTTGACTTTATAAACTTTTAACACTATACTGACATCTATGAACTATACAGAAGAAGAAATTAATATTTTACGAGAGGGTGGTCGGCGATTAGCGACTATTTTGAATAAAGTAGCTGAAAAAACCATTGTTGGAGCAAAAATTTCTGATCTAAATGATTATGCCGAAAAATTAATTTATGAGGGTGATGATAAACCTGCTTTTTTAAATTACCAACCGGATGGAGCAAAATCTCCTTATCCAGCTTCTTTGTGTGTGTCTGTAAATGATGAAATTGTCCACGGTGTTTCAAAAAATAATAATAGAATTTTAAAAGAAGGGGATATTGTTGGGATTGATCTCGGTCTTACCCATAAGGGTTTGGTCACAGATACAGCAATCACTATTGGTGTAGGAAATATAGATGGGGTCTCAAAAAAACTTTTGGAAAATACAAAACAGGCTTTATATGAGGGTATAAAAGTAGTGAGGCCGGGGAATACAACGGGTGATATTGGTTTTGCAATTGAAAGTTTTGCTAAAAGTACTGGTTTTGGAATAGTGGATGAATTAGGTGGACATGGGGTTGGTAGAAGTGTTCATGAAGAACCTTTTATTCCTAATGTTGGTAAAAAAGGTGAAGGACAGGTATTAAAAGAGGGAATGGTTATTGCTTTGGAGCCGATGTTGACGGAGGGTAGTAGTCAAATAATTTTAGCAGAAGATGGATTTACTTATAAAACAGCTGATGGTGGGTTGAGTGCTCAATTTGAGCATACAGTTTTGATAGTAAATGATGGGGTGGAAATTTTAACTAAAAAAACCGGCGAATAAATCGCCGGTAGTTATTATGTTTGTATGCTCATATATTCCACATTACCGTCAGGAAACATGTGCATTCTTTTGCCGTGTATACAGGTAGTGCTGGTTCCATCAAGATTGTGAAGGGTCCAACACATCCATTTATTACAACGACGAAAAGTACCGTCACCACATTCTACCTTTTCCGTTAATCTACCATTACACCCAGAAACTTTACATTTATTTGTATTGTCCATTTTTCTCCTTTTGAGGTTAATTTAGATTTCTATAAATAACATTAACATGTTTAATATATCATGCAAGAAAAAATTTGGGAAAAAGAATATAGGAATTCAAAATTTGTAACTGGTAATTCAAAACCCCAGAAATTTTTTCTGCGATTTTTGAAATATTTAAAAAAGCAGAAAATTTTAACTGATTTAAACAATATAAAAGTGCTTGATTTAGGGTCGGGGATGGGTAAGAATGCTAATTATTTGGCTCAAAAAGAGGCTCGGGTAGTTGGTATGGAAATTTCTGATATCGCAGTAGGTATTGCTCAAGAGCGAGCAAAAGAACTTGGTTCTGGTGTTCAGTATTTAAAACATAGTATTGGTGAAAAATATCCTTTTGGTGATAGTAGTTTTGATTTAATTATTGATATTACCTCGTCTAATTCGTTGAATGAAAAAGAAAGAAAGATATACTTGGAAGAGGTTGATAGGGTATTTAAAAAGAACGGAATATTTTTCGTCAGAGCATTGTGCAAAGACGGGGACAAAAACGCAAAACATCTTTTAAAAAATAATCCAGGGGTAGAGAAAGATACTTATATAATGCCAGAGACTGGTTTGCGAGAAAATGTTTTTTCCAAGAAAGATTTTGTAGAAATGTATTCACAATATTTTGAAATTTTAGATATACAAAAAACCGAAAGTTATATGAGGGTGGATAATAGGTTATTCAAAAGAAAATTTTGGTTAGCGACAATGAAGAAAAATTAAAAAACTTAGAAGCAAGGCTTCTAAGTTTTTTAATTTTTCTTCATTGTTTAGTAATAGGTATAAGTTTGGATTTGTTTTATTGTTGTGTTAATATTACCTTTAATTATTTTATTAAAAAATATTAAATAAATTAAAAAATATGCAAAAAGAAAGAAGTCTTATTTTATTAAAACCCGATGTTGTTGCTCGTGGTTTGGTTGGGGAGATTATTTCGCGATTTGAAAGAGTTGGTTTAAAAATTGTAGCAATGAAAATGGAGGATACAAGAGTTGATGTTGCGAAAATTCATTATGAAAAAGACGATGAGTGGTTGATAAAGGTTGGAGAAGGATTGATAAAAAACAAGGACTTAGGACCAAACGAAGATCCTAAAAAGCATGGACAAGAGATTTGCGATCAGTTGTCGGCGGATCTGACGATTTATCCTATTGTTGCTATTGTTCTCGAGGGGCATAATACCGTTAGTCTTGTAAGAAAAATGGTAGGAGAGACTTCCCCTGAAAATGCAACCCCAGGAACTATCAGAGGTGATTATTCTCAAGATACTTATGAGTTAGCTAATGTTTATAATCGACCTGTGATAAATCTAGTTCATGCTTCTGGGACTGTAGAAGAGGCTGAAAAAGAAATTAAATTATGGTTTAAAGAGGATGAGTTAACTTGTTGGACAAAACCTGATGAAATTGTTAAGTTCAGAAAAGGAGAATAAGATTTTTTTAAAATCTGCAAGCATTGTTTGTTTGCAGATTTTTTATTTTGATAATATAATACTAATAAGGCTCTCTGGAAATTATATTTCTAGCTAACGCATTTTAAGGGAATTTCTGTAAGGTTGCATCTTGGTGTAGTCTTCAAAATTTTACCCAACCTAGATTTTTTCTAGGAATAAATGTCCCAGATAGCCTAATACAGAAAACCATCCGTCCTAGATTGGCGGATGGTTTTTGTATTTTAATTATTCCAAAATCGGCGAACTTTGGTTTTGTTTTTTAAAATTTTCTAAGGTTACCCGGTAACCTAGCCTATCGGCCTGGTTACCGGGTAACCGAAAATTTTAAAAAACAAAACCGAATTTCATCCAATTTTGGAATAATTGATTTTTGGGTTTAATTTTTTAGAACAAAAAAGCTATAATATTATAGATGGAAAAATCTAAAAAACAATTATTTATTTTTAATATCCTATTGATAATTATAATTGCTATTTTAAATAAAGTAGCTCTTAATTTTTTCTTATATTGGAAGTGGTGGTGGTTTGATATTATGATGCACTTTTTGGGTGGCCTTTGGGTTGGTGGTGCAACTCTTTGGGTTTATTATTTTTCTGGTTATTTTAGAGCAAATCAAAATAAAAAAATCTTACTTTGGTTGTCAATAATTTCTGTTGTTGTTATAGGTGTAGGCTGGGAGGTGTTTGAGTTTGTGACCGCAATCGAAATTTTCTCTGATGGCTATGTTGGAGATACTATTCTTGACTTAATTATGGATACGACAGGTGCGGTTGTTGCGTATTTTATGTTGATAAAGTGTATTGAGGTAAGGGATAAAGATCAAAAAATAGATGAAAATTATAAAAAATAAATAACTCAACGGGTTGAGTTATTTAAAAAGGCTTGGTTGAGCCATTTTTTATATCTTTATTAGGTGGCTTAGTTAGGCTAAAATAAACGGCTCACGAGTGAGTCGTTTAAAACGCTCAGCAAAGCCATTGTGGGCCATCCGATGGCCCACTTTTTAGTAAAAAATTCAATGGCTCACACGTGAGCCATTGAATTTTTCTATTTTTCTTATTTACTTTTTTTACTACTTAACTATCTTTTGGGTAATTCTTTTGAATATTTCCGGATTGTTTTCTGCAAGATCTGCTAACATTTTTCTATTTAATTCAATTTTATTTTTCTTCAAATCCCCAATGAATTTACTATATGTTAGTCCCAGAGCTCTTAAACCAGCGTTAATTTTGATTTGCCACAGTCTTCTAAAATCACCCTTTTTCTTTTTTCTGTGATTATAGGCATGTACTCCGGCATGTAGGATTGCTTCGTGAGCCTGTTTCTTTTTTGTTGACCGAGCATTACGATAACCCTTGGTTAGGCCAAGTGTTTTTCTTCTCCTCTTTAATTTAGTTGTTCCTCTTTTTATTCTTGTCATTTTGATAGGGTTATAGGGCTTAGCGTTTAGGGTTATAGGTAAAAAACCTTTGATTTTTTGATGAATTTTGCCTTTGGCAAAATTTGTCTCCCTACACCCCTAAACGCTAATCGCTAAACGCTTTAAATATTAAAACCTAGCTCTATCTTTCGTGGAAAGTTTAATTTTAATAGCTCTTTTCTTTTTCATACTCTTCTTCCCACTTTCTTTGGCATTAAAATGACCCTGACCAATCTTTCGTGTGATTAGCTTGCCTTTCTTTGTTTTCTTTATTCTTTTGGCTAGTGATTTGTTTGTTTTCATATTTTTCTTAATGAGCCTTGCGAGTTTAGAAACAATATGAACCCAGCTCAAGTTTTGGTTTTGAGAAATTTTTATAAAATAAAAATTTCTCAAAACCAAAACTTGGGGCTGGGTCTGTTCCTAATCCACAGTATCTTACCTTAAAACTTAAAAATATTCAAGGTTTTATTAAGAAAACTTGAATGTTTAAATTGTTTCAATTTTGAGGGAAGTTCGAGGCGCAAGCAAAAAATTTTATGAGCCTTATAAACATAAGGTGAATGAAATTTTTTGTGAAGTAACGAAGAAATTCACCAAAATTGGAATAATTTTGGATTATTTTCTTTCTAGGAACATGGTAAGCCCTTTCGGACTCTTCTTCGGCCCATCTGCTACTTTATAATCTTCTGTAACCAAATTTAAAACTCTCTGCAATCTTCCTTCCAAAAACTTTTTATCAGCATATTTCATTCTTCCGATCAGGAAAAGATCAAGTTTAATCCTGTTTCCTTCTTTGAGCCATTTAGAAATATTTTTAGCTTTCAGGGCAAGGTCGTGTTCACCGGTTCCCACTTTCACTTGAACCACTTTTGTCTCGGTTGTGTGAGCTTTGGCTTTAGCTTCTTTTTTCTTTTTCTTTTCGTCGTATTGATATTTTCCATAATCCATTATTTTAACAATCGGTGGTTTTGCATTAGGAGAAATTTCGATCAAATCAAGTTCTGATTCTTGAGCCTTTTGTAAAGCCTCTCTACTATCCATAACACCTAGGTTCTCACCATCAGCCGTAAGAACCCTCACTTCACGAGCGCGAATTGATTCGTTTATTCTTGTCCTGGGACCGTAATTTTTATATCTTTTCATAATTGGCTAATTTATACCATTTATTTAAGTCAAAAACAACTTATGTTACAATACTTTTATGAAAGATCGGACAGAAAAATTAAAAAAAATAAAAGACGAACTTTTAGATTTTAAGGAATCGCCTTTATATCAATACAGGATAGATAATAAATGCTTTCCGGTAATTGGAGAGGGGGATCATAATGCTGAAATTATGTTTATCGGTGAAGCACCAGGTAAAAACGAAGCAATGACAGGTAGACCTTTTTGTGGGGCATCGGGAAAAATGTTAGATACATTACTGGAATCTGTTGGGATAGATAGAAAAGATGTATATGTAACCAATATTGTAAAAGATCGTCCTCAAGACAATCGCGATCCGTCAACAGAAGAAATAAAATTATACGGACCTTTCTTAGATAGGCAAATAGAAATAATTCAACCGAAAATAATAGCAACTCTTGGGAGGTTTTCAATGGAATACATAATGAAACATTTTGGACTGGAAAGTCAGCTTGAGCCAATAAGTCAAGCTCATGGAAAATCCTATGAAGCGAGTTTTTCTTATGGTAAAGTAAAGATTATTCCTTTATATCATCCGGCTGTTGCTTTGTATAATGGTGGAATGCGGGAAACTTTATTAGAAGACTTTAAAATATTAAGATAAACATACTAATCTACAAATAATACTAATATAACAAATAGCATAACAAATTTTTGTATAAAAATATTTTCTAATTTTTTCATATTTGCAGGCTATTCGTAGCATTAGTATAATTCGTATATTGGTGTATTAAATTTAAATTATGAATTTACAAAAAACATTACAAAACACAACCCTACGAGTTGTCTTGGTCGGCTTGCTGGCATTACTCTTACTTATTCCTGTTGGAATGATTCAATCTATTATTTTTGATAGAGAAATGAATCGGGAGTCCGCAATTCAAGATATCACCTCAAAATGGGGAAATGAACAAATCATTGCTGGGCCGGTTTTGACTGTTCCTTATGATTCGTATAAGACGGTAGATGGTAAACAATTAAAAGAAACTGCTTTTGCACATTTTTTACCCGAGGATTTGAATATTAAATCAACAATCGTTCCTGAACTAAGATCGCGTGATATTTATGATGCGGTTGTTTATTCATCAGATATTTCATTTTCAGGAGGTTTCAAAAAACCAGATTTTAGAGCATTGGGAATTAACCCCCAGTTTGTTCATTGGAATGAAGCTTTCGTAGCGGTTGGTATTCCTGATATTCGTGGTGTAGAAGAGAGAGTAGAAATGAATTTTGGTGATCAAAAACTAGCGTTTGTTTCCGGAGTTAAAACCGATGATGTTATTCGAGATATGGGAACTTATCATTATGATGATAGACCTTGGGATGTTTATGGGCGAGATGTTTATGGGCGAAATGAAATGGCTGTGTCAAAAGCAATGCGGATTGACGATGATCAAGGAGGTGTTTCTTCTGGTTTGAGTGCTGTTGTGCCAGCTAATCTTTTGTACTCAGATAATGATTTTGAGTTCACTCTTAAATTAAGAGGGGGTGAAAGATTATCTTTTGTTCCAATTGGAAAAACAACTAATGTAGAAATGGGTTCAGACTGGACAGCACCGAGTTTTGATGGAGCGTATCTACCGGACAACAGAGAAGTGGGAGACGAAGGGTTTACATCCCAATGGAAAGTCTTGGATTTAAACAGAAATTATCCTCAATCTTGGACAGGGAGCATTTACAATATTTATGATTCAGCATTTGGTGTCAGTCTTTTGGAGCCGGTTGATGGTTATCAAAAATCAGAAAGATCAGCCAAGTATGCTATTTTGATTATTGCTTTGACTTTCTTGGTATTCTTATCATTTGAAATTTTCAATCAAAGAAGGATTCATCCAATTCAATATATTTTGGTGGGGTTGGCGCTAGTACTGTTTTATGCTTTGCTAGTTTCAATTTCAGAGTTGATTGGATTTAATCAGGCCTATGGGATAGCCGGTATTGCAACAATTGGTTTGATTCTTTTGTATTCTCAAACCATTTTGAAAGAAAAGGGGTTCGTTGCTATTGAGGGAGGTATTTTGTTGTTCTTGTATGCATTCATTTACATCTTACTTCAATTGGAAGATTATGCATTGTTCATTGGTAGTGTTGGATTGTTTGTAATTTTGGCAACAATAATGTACTTATCTCGCAAAGTTGATTGGTATTCTCTTGATTATAGAAAAAATGAATCTGTTGAATTGGATGAATTGTATGAATCAACGGAGGTAGTTGATGGAGATTTTTGGAAATAAAATTTAAAAGATTTAGGATTTAGGATTTAAGATGTAAGATTTAAGAATTCAAAAATTAAAGGAATTCGCTTTGCGAATTCCTTTTCTTAAATCTTAAATCATAAATCTTTGTTAAGATTATGCAAATTAAAAATCATCTTAGACTTAGTGTTCTTATTCTAATCATATTTGCGGTTATTATTGTTTGGTATGCAATTTTTCGTGAAAATCGGGATTATTTAACAGTTGCTTTTTTGGATGTGGGGCAGGGGGATGCGATTTTTATTGAATCCCCTGATGGTAAACAAGTTTTAATTGATGGAGGAAAAAATAACCAAGTGTTAAGACAGCTTTCAAAACAAATGCCTTTTTATGATCGCTCAATTGATATGGTTGTAATGACTCATCCGGATGCTGATCATGTTGGAGGGCTACCAGCTATTTTAGAAAATTTTCAGGTTGATTTTGTTATGGAGTCGGGGGTAACATCTGATACAGGAGTTTATCGTGAATTCGAAAATCTAATTGAAGAAAAAGAAATTCAAAAAATAATTGCTCAACAAGGACAAAAAATTCCTCTTTGCAATCAGCAGAAAAAACAAACAGACCTTAAACCCTCGTCCCTCATTCCTTATTCCTGTTCTGTTTGGTTGGAAGTGTTGTTTCCGGTGGGGAATGCTGTTGAAATGGAATCTAATACAGCCTCGATTGTTCTGAAATTGGTTCATGGAGAAAACTCTTTTTTACTAACGGGTGATTCACCAAAATCGATAGAAAAGTATTTAGTTGAAAGTCTTGGAGATTATCTTGATGTAGATGTTTTAAAATTAGGACACCACGGGTCAAAAACATCTTCATCGGATTTGTTGTTGGGGTTTACTAGTCCAGATATAGCAATAGTTTCAGCTGGTCTTGATAATCGATATGGACATCCACACAAAGAAGTTACAGGTTTATTAGAACAATTTGAGATAGATTTGTTGGGGACTTATGATTTGGGTAATATAATTTTTGAATCAGATGGACAGGGCTTAAAGGTTGAAAAATAAATAAAAAATACTCTTTTTTTCTTTTGGAAAAGGTGCTAATATTTTACATATGAGTAAATTAAGCACAATACTTCTATCTGTTGTTTTGGGGTCTTTGTCCGGTCCGGTTTTTTATTTTACGCGTATGCTTGGGCTTATACGCGGGTCTGATCCTGATTTTTTATGGTGGCTAATTCCTTTTATTGTCTCTGTAATTATAGTGATGGTTGTTTTTTTCTTGATTTTAGATTTGAAAAGACAAGATATGCTTGTAAAAGGTATTCTCTTTATTGTTTTGTATAATATAATGAATTGGGTATCTTTTATGGTGTCTTGGTTAGTGAGTGGAGATGGAATGTAGTTAAATAAGTTTTTTTAATTTATAACTTGAAACTGAACTAAAAAAAGCCGGAATAATTAAATAAAAGTTTTCAAGCTAAAAGCCAAGCTGGTTCTACGAACTAAAAGCTTGGCTTTGCTCAAAAACTTTTATTTAATTATTCCGGCTTTTTTTAGTGTTTGGTATGCTCCGTTTTTGTTGATAGTTTTGATTGCTTTGGTTGAAAGAGTTAGATTAAATGTTTTGTCAACCTCAGGAACATATATTTTTTTCTTTTGAAGATTTGCTTTTCGTCTTTTCTTTCCAGTTGGGTTAAATTGGGTAGCACGAACACGGTTGCTGTATCCTCCGGCAACTTTCGTACTTTTTCCTGTGACTGGACATTGTTTAGACATAGTTCTATTTAAGTAGCTGGTATGTTATCATAAGATTGTTTACTTCGCAACAATCTGAGCGTTATAGCGTTTAGGGTTGTAGAAAATTTATGTATTCAAAATCTTTTAAACATTTACAAGTCTGGCAGAGATCAATAGAGCTGGTAAGAGAAGTTTATAAAATTACAGAAAGTTTTCCTAAGAACGAAACATACGGATTGGTGAGTCAGATGAGGAGATCGGCTGTTTCGATACCGTCAAATATTGCCGAGGGTTATAAAAGGAGAGGGCTCGGAGATTACATTCGTTTTTTAGGTGTATCTGAAGGCTCCTCTGCTGAGTTAGAAACCCAAATTATAATCTCTAGAGATTTATACAAGGAAATTAATTTTGCAAAAACCGAAGCTCTACTCGAAGAAGTTCAAAAAATGTTATTTGTTATGATTAAAAACCTAAACGCTAAACGCTAAACACTACAACCCTATGAATAGTGATTTTATATTCGCAATACTAATTCTTATAATGTCCGTGGTAATCCACGAAGTCTCCCATGGCTATATGGCATATTATTTTGGTGATGTTACTGCAAAAATAGCAGGGCGTCTTACCCTAAATCCATTAAAACATCTTGATATGATGGGTTCGGTTATTGTGCCGACTATCGCTTTTTTGACAACAGGATTTATTTTTGGTTGGGCGAAACCTGTTCCGTACAATCCATACAATTTAAGGAACGCTAAGATAGGTGAACCAATGGTAGCTTTGGCAGGCCCTCTATCTAATTTTATTGTTGCTCTAATATTTGGGTTGCTTATTCGATTTGGTGTAATTCCAATGGAATTAATTACTCCTGCCAGTTTAATTGTTTTTATTAATATTCTTCTGGGGCTGTTTAATCTTGTTCCGATTCCACCTCTGGATGGTTCAAAAATATTATTTGCAATTTTGCCATATAATATGAGTCATATTAGAGAATTTTTGGAGAGATATTATTTTATCCTCATTTTTGTTTTTATTTTCTTTCTCTGGAAATTTTTTATTCCGGTGATTTATGGAGTGTTTAGATTACTTACTGGAATTACATTTTAATTTTATTTGCTTTTTTTGATCAAATATAGTAAATTAGTAGCACTTAAATTTAAGCGTTTAGCGATTAGCGTTTAGGGTTGTAGAGAACAAATTTTTACTATAACCCTAAACGCTAAGCCCTATACCCTAATTTTATGTCAACAGTAAATCAGTTGGTAAAAAAGAAAAGAAAGAAGATTATTAAAAAGCCAAAGGCGATTGCTCTTAGGCGTGGCTTTAATAATGAAAAAAATAAACCAATAACTTATCCGTCTCCGTTTAAAAGAGGTGTGTGTACAAAGGTAACAACAAAGACTCCGACAAAGCCTAACTCAGCTGTGCGAAAAATTGCCAGAGTAAGACTTACAAACGGAATGGAGGTTACTGCGTATATCCCGGGAATGGGACACACTCTTCAAGAACACTCTGTTGTGGTGCTTAGAGGAGGTCGTGTTAAGGATGTTGGAATTCGATATACAATTGTACGAGGAAAATTAGATGCGACAGGAGTTGAAGATAGAAAACAGGGTAGATCGCGCTATGGAACAAAGCGACCAAAATAATTAGAATTTTCCCAGAATTAGCGACCTTCGTTTCTTTTTCCTCAAATTTTTGTTCACCGTATTGCTATACGGCTCACGAAAATTTTTCGAAAAAATAAACGAATCTCATCTAATTCTGAAAAAATTCATATTTTTGAAATTATTTATAATTTACTAAAAACTAAAAACTATTTAACTAAAAACTAACGCTATGCGTCGTCCAATCAAAGATAAAAGAAATATCCAGCCAGACCGAGTGTATAATTCGTTGGTTGTTGAGCGATTTATAAACTATCTTATGCTTGATGGTAAAAAATCAGTTGCCCGAAAGGTGGTGTATGATGCAATGGATATCATCAAGGAAAAAGCAAAAGTAAAAGATCCGATGGAAGTATTCAATGGAGCTATCAAAAATGCAGGACCAATTATGGAAGTAAAATCTCGAAGAATTGGAGGGGCAAATTATCAGGTGCCTATTCAAGTTAAGGAGGATCGAAAACTATCACTTGCGATGCGATGGATTTTAGAAGCAGCGAGAGCAAAAAAAGGAACATCAATGAGTGAAAGATTAGCAGAAGAATTAATTCAAGCTAATAACAAAGAAGGGGAGGTGATTAAGAAAAGAGAAAATGTTCACAAGATGGCGGAAGCGAATAAAGCCTTTGCCCACTTCGCTTGGTAAAATTATTCCAAAACTAGCGATATTCGTTCCTTTTTTCTCAAATTTCCGTTCACCTTATTCTAACCTTATTCTAAGATAAGGCTCACGAAAATTTTTCGAAAAAATAAACGAATTTCATCTAGTTTTGAAATAATTTAAAAATTTTCAAAAAAATTAAAAAATTAAAAATTCTAAATTAAAAACTATGAGTCGTGATTATCCACTAGAAAAAGTCCGAAATATCGGAATTATTGCCCACATTGATGCGGGTAAAACAACTGTGTCTGAAAGAGTTCTTTTCTACACAGGACTTTCACATAAAATTGGAGAAGTTCACGATGGTGATGCCACCATGGACTGGATGGAACAAGAGCAAGAGAGAGGTATTACTATTACTTCAGCTGCTACCACTACATTTTGGACTCCAACATATGATCCAACAAACACAGATCTAAAACACAGATTTAATATTATCGACACTCCAGGTCACGTTGACTTTACCGCAGAGGTGGAAAGGTCTCTTAAAGTGCTTGATGGTGGTGTTGTTGTTTTTGATGGTGTAGCGGGTGTGGAATCTCAATCTGAAACTGTTTGGCGACAAGCTGACAAATACAATGTTCCAAGAATTTGTTTTATTAATAAATTAGACCGAACAGGCGCATCATTCGAAAGATCTTTCAAATCTATCTTGGATAGACTTACACCAAATGCTGTGCGAGCTCAACTTCCAATTAAAGAAGAGGGTGACCACGAAGGGGTAGTAGACTTGTTAACTATGAAGGCTTATTACTTCGAAGGGGAGATGGGTAAAGATGTTATTGAAAAAGATATACCAGAAGAAATGAAAGCTGACGTAGAAAAATATAGAGGAGAATTGATTGAAAAAATTGTGGAAAATGACGAAGAATTGATGAATGAATATTTGGAAGGAAATGAAATTCCATTGGATAAACTAAAAACAATTTTGAGAAAAGCTGTTATTGCCCTTGATATTGTTCCTGTTTATACAGGTTCAGCTTTGAAAAACAAGGGCGTGCAAAAACTTCTTGACGCTGTTGTTGATTATCTTCCTTCACCACTTGATATTCCTCCTGTAAAAGGAATTGATGCAAAAACAGAGGAAGAAGTAGAAAGAAAAGCATCCGATGAAGAACCGTTTTCAGCACTTGCTTTCAAATTACAAACTGATCCATTTGTGGGACAACTTACATTTTTCCGAGTTTACTCTGGAACAGTAGAAGCTGGCTCATATATTTACAATTCAACAACTGGTAATAAAGAGAGACTAGGACGAATTCTGCGGATGCATTCAAACGAAAGAGAAGAGGTGAAGAAAGTTTATGCTGGTGAAATTGCAGCTGCCGTTGGGTTGAAAGATACAAAAACATCAGATACTTTGTGTGATGAAAATAATCCGGTAATTTTGGAGAAAATCGAATTTATGAAACCGGTTGTTTCTGTTCGAATTGAACCAAAGACCAAAGCTGACCAAGAAAAAATGGGTATTGCTTTGAAAAAACTTTCAGATGAAGATCCAACTTTCACAATTTCTACTGATGAAGAAACTCTGGAAACTATTATTTCAGGAATGGGTGAGCTTCACCTGGAAGTTTTGGTTGATCGAATGAAAAGAGAATTCAATGTTGAAGCTAATATTGGAAAACCACAAGTAGCTTATCGAGAAACTATTCAAAATCCATCAGAAGCAGAAGTAAAATATGTAAAACAATCAGGAGGTCGTGGACAATATGGTCATGTGAAAATTAAAATTAAACCTCTTGATAAACTTACTGAGGAAGAAGAAAAGAATCTACCAAAAAATACCAAGAGGTCAGAAGGAGGAATGGAGTTTGTTAATAGTATTAAAGGTGGTGTTATTCCACAAGAATATATTCCAGCTTGTGAAAAGGGAATAAAAGAAGGAATGGAAAGGGGAGTTGTTGCTGGATATAAAATGGTAGATATTTCAACTGATTTATATGATGGTACATATCACGATGTTGACTCATCAGAAATTGCTTTCAAAATCGCTGCATCACAAGCTTTCCAAGAAGCTGCTAAAAAGGCTAACCCAGTATTATTGGAGCCGATTATGAAAGTTGAAGTTGTTACTCCGGAAGAGTTTATGGGTGATGTGAATGGAAACCTAAGCTCAAAGAGAGGGCAAATTGACTCAATGGAAGATAGGGGGGGAAATAAAGTAATCAATGCCAAAGTACCTCTATCGGAAATGTTTGGTTATACTACAACACTGCGGTCAATGACAGAGGGTCGAGCAAATGCAACAATGGAATTTGATCATTATGCGACGGTTCCGGCTAATGTGGCACAAGAAATAATTGAGTCTAGAAAATAAAAATCTTCAAGCAAAGCCAGGCTTTTAGTTCGTAGAACCAGCCTGGCTTTTAGCTTGAGATTTTTATTTTCAATTACTCATCTTTAAATTTTAGTAACCTAGTTACCGGGTAACCCAAGAAAAACGGTTTTTTATTTTGTCTTATTTTCTTTTTTTTGATTATCTAGTATTAAGTAGTAAGGTGTAAGTAATAAGTTTTCTTTTTGATTTTTCAATGGTCCGTCAGCTGACGGACCATTGAATTTTTTGTGTTAAAATAAACTTATGAAAACAGCAATAATTTTACATGGGATGACTGTGTCAAAGGAAAGATATTTTGATCCAGATACCGAAGTCAAATCTAATAAGAATTGGTTACCTTGGATACAAAAACAATTACTTATTAATAATATTTTAGCTCAGGCAATTGAATTACCAAAACCTTACGAACCGGTTTATGAAGATTGGAAAAAAGTTTTTGAACAATTTAATATTGATGAAGAGACTATATTGATAGGACATAGTTGTGGGGCTGGTTTTTTAATTAGATGGTTGAGTGAAAATGATATAAAAGTTGGTAAGGTTGCTTTAGTTGCTCCATATTTAGGTTTGAACGGAATGGTTAAGTCAGATTTTTTTAATTTTGAAATAGATCCAAATGTTCCAGAGAGGACAAAAGGGTTGTTTGTGTTTTATTCTGATAACGACAAGGATCACACATTAGGAAGTGTAGATATATTGAAGAAGAATTTTAAAGGAGCAAAATTTATTGAATTAAAAGGTAGAGGACACTTTATTTTAAAACATATGGGAACAAGAGAATTCCCAGAATTACGAGATGTTTTGTTAAAATAAAATTTTATTTATCCTGTTAGAGATGTTGGGTTGTATTCTCCGGGAAAGTGGTAAAGTATATATATTGAAAACATTACAAATTTAATTTATAAGATACGGAAACTTTGTTTCCTATCTCTAACGGGATGAAAATAAGAAAAGCAACAATTAAAGATTTGGAGACAATTCAAAAACTTAACACGAAACTTTGTACAAAAGAATGTGAAGAATTTGATGGCACTTTGGTTCCCGATTATCCTCTTACCGAAGAAGTAAAAGGTAAGCTTGAAAAACGTATTTTAGGTGATCTTTCTGCTGTTTTTGTTGTGGAAGTTGAGAATAAAATAATAGGATATATTGTTGGTGGTATACAAAAGGATGAAAATTATAGAAATGTAAAAAATATTTGTGGATTGGGGGGTTTTTGGGTTGATGAGGAATATAGAAATGAAGGTGTTGGCAGCAAATTATTCGAAGAATTTCAAAGATGGTGTGAAAATAAAGATACTTCTAGATTACAAGTAACAGTTTCATCCCAAAATCTAAAAGCAATAAAATTTTATAAAAAAGAAGGTTTTGAAAAATACGATGTTGTTTTGGAGAAAGTTTTAAAATAAAAAATGTTTTCAATATTAATTTACATTTTAATAGGGGTGGGTATTGGATTTTTGGTTTGGGGTTTTGTTGGTGGGAGTAGTGATGAGAAAAAAGAAGTATGTTTGAATGGTGAAGAAAAACGAGAAGAAAAGATTTTAGAATTTTTAGATAGAGAAGGGAAAATAACAAATAATCAAATTGAAGAAATGTTGGGTGTATCGGATACTTCGGTTGGAAGATATTTAGACGAATTGGAAAGAAAGGGGAAAATAAAACAAATCGGAAAAACAGGAAAAAGTGTCTATTACATCAAGAAATAGTATAAATAATACTAAAAAACTACATCTCCGAATTATTGGAATTAAGGGTACGATAGTACCCTTAATTCCAATATGAAGTTAAAATTACTTTGGTACATTAAGAACCGATAGTTTCTTAATGTACCATATACAAAATTAAATTTTAGGATAAGGCTCAACATAGCCAACCCAAACGCCCCACGGGTGGGGCGTTTGGATTTTAATTGAACAAGTTAGTTTTTAGGGCTATAATTTAATTATATTTATTACTAACTTAATTTTTTAAAAAAATGGAAAATAAAAATTTAATCGGGGGAGCTGTTATTTTGGTTATAATCATTGTTGCGGTTGTTGTTTTTTCTGGAAATGACAAAGGTTTGGGGGGAAATAACATTTTTAATAAAGGGGGAAATTCCGGAACCCTTAAAGATTTTATGTCTGGTGTTATGGGTACTAATATTTCCTGTGATTTTGGGCAGAAGATTGGTTTAGACAACGAATTAAAAGTGAAAACTTACATTGCAGGTGAAAAAGTGCGAGTTGATTATAAAATGAAAAAACCGATTGAAGAAGGGCTTTCCGAGTGGCAAGATATGTACATTATTTCTGATGGAGAGTACACATATATTTGGGGAGACAGTCCTCTGGGAGGGGTGATGCAAGGAATGAAAATAAAACAAGAAGATTTTCAAGAGGAGGGTGAAAATGAGAATGTTCCGGTGGGCATGATTGATTACGAAACCCCGTTATCAAATTGTAATAAGTGGTCTGTTGACAACAAAATGTTTGAAATTCCCAATGACATACAATTTTTTGATCCAACTAATATGATGGATATGATGTTTCAAGGAATGGGTATACCAGAGGAGATGGAGGTATCAGAAGAAGGAAGCATGGGTGAGGGAATAGATTGTTCTGTTTGTGATCAGTTACCAGTAGGACAAAAAGAAAGTTGCCTGCAAGCAATGGGGTGTTAGTTTGGGGGAAATAAAACGAAAAAACCACAATTTACAATTAGTTTATAAATTGTGGTTTTTTGTTGACTTTTTTATTGTAAAAGATTGGTCTGTGGTGTAGGTAGTATGTAGGAGTAAATACAAAAAATGAAAATAAGGAGAATATTATGAGAGGAAGTATTATTGAGGGGTTAGCACTTGCAGATATGAAAATATTGGATGATGAATTGCGTTCAATTTTAAACTCAGAGGAACATCCGGGTTGTCTTTCTTGGATAAGTGAAAAAATGTCAGTTTTGGTTGTTTGTCATTTGGAATTGGATGAGTTTTCAAAACAAGTCGAAGAAATTGAAAATCTTGGTTTTCAATCGCCTTGGGATTTGCGCATTGTTAACGGTTGTTGTGGTGTGTTGTATGGTTGGGGAACATTTCTTTTTTCTCCTACCCCTAATAAATATACTTTAGAAAATCTTATTTCAATTTATCAAAATTCTGATTTTATTATAAAGAAAGGGAATACTCATCTCGAAGCTGAAACGGCAGATATTGGTAAAATGATAATGTTTGCCGAAAAAATGTGGGGAGCAGGTTATATTCTTGTAAGTGGGATTAAACCGACAGAATACATAAGTGAAGATAACTGGCTTGTGAAAACGAGGTTTAGGCTATCTCAATAAATTTGTTTTGAACAAATATCACCAAACACCGAGTCATTAGACTCGGTGTTTTTATTTAGATTTTTTAGTTGACTATTATTTCCGTTCTGTTATTATATTGGGATAATGCTAATGGCATTCGTTTTTTGTATTTAACCGCCTTTTTGGGGTGTTAATATAAATTATTAGAAATAATTTAAAGCGTTTAGCGTCCAGCGTTTAGCGTTGTAGTGAACAAATTTTGCCTTTGGCAAAATTTGTTAAAACCTATAACCCTAAACGCTAAACGCTAAACCCTATAAAAAAATTATGGCAGAAGAATTCAATAGAGATAAACCTCACGTAAACGTGGGAACCATCGGTCACGTTGACCATGGTAAAACAACTCTTACTGCGGCAATTCTGCATGTTCTTGGTCTTGCTGGTCAAGAAACAAGCAAAAAAGGTGTTGATGAAATCGACAACGCCCCAGAAGAGAAAGAAAGAGGAATTACAATTGCTCTTTCTCACCAAGAGTATAGTACAGAAAATAGACACTATGCTCACGTTGATGCTCCCGGCCACGCCGACTACATCAAAAATATGATCACAGGTGCTGCTCAAATGGATGGTGCTATCCTTGTAGTAGCCGCTAACGACGGTGCGATGCCTCAAACAAGAGAACATATCTTGTTGGCAAAGCAAGTTGGTGTACCTAAAATCATTGTATTCTTGAACAAGACAGACTTGGTAGATGATCAAGAAATGGTAGAGCTTGTTGAAGAAGAAGTAAAAGAAATGCTAACTCAATATGAGTTCGATGGAGAAAACACTCCATTTATTAAAGGTTCAGCTGTTAAAGCTCTTGAAGCATCATCAGTAGATGATGAATGGGCAAAACCAATTATTGAATTGGCAAAACAGTTGGATGAATACATCCCAGTTCCTGAAAGAGATACTGATAAGCCTTTCCTAATGCCTATCGAGGACATTTTCTCAATTGAAGGACGAGGAACTGTTTGTACAGGTAAAATCGAAAGAGGAATTGTTAAGGTTGGTGAAGATGTAGAAATTGTTGGTATTAAAGATACTGAAAAAACTACTGTTACCGGAGTTGAAATGTTCAACAAGTCTCTACAAGAAGGACAGGCTGGAGACAACGCTGGAATTTTGATTCGAGGTATTAAAAAAGAAGATGTTCACAGAGGACAAGTTCTTTCAAAACCTGGAACAGTTACTCCACACACAGAATTCGAAGCAGAAGTATATGTCTTGAAGAAAGAGGAAGGTGGACGACATACTCCGTTCTTCTCAGGTTATAAACCTCAGTTCTACATTCGAACAACTGATGTTACCGGAGAAGTAACATTGGCAGAAGGAACTGAAATGGTTATGCCAGGAGATACCGCTGTATTTAAAGTAAAACTTCAAGCTCCTATTGCTCTTGAAGAACAACAAAGATTTGCTGTTCGAGAAGGGGGTAGAACTGTTGGAGCGGGGGTGGTTACAAAAATCACCGCTTAATAAATTATCCCAAAACTAGCGACCTTCGTTTCTTTTTTCTCAAAATTCCGTTCACCGTATTGTTATACGACTCACGAAATTTTTTCAAAAAAAGAAACGAATCTCATCTAGTTTTGAAATAATTTAAACAATTTATAGAGGTTAAAATTATTAAAAATTTTAACCTTACTAAGTGTCGCTTGTTCTCAGGCGACACCATAGTGAGGTTAAAGTTAGAGATTTTGATGTTTATGTCTGTTGAGTATTCAACTAAAACACAAAATTAAAAACTTGTTTTTGTTTCCTCTTAAAAACAAAGACAAATATTACAATTAAATTATTTGAGCGTTTGGCGTATAGCATTTAGCGTTGTAGTGAACAAATTTTGCCAAAGGTAAAATTTGTTTAAACCTATAACCCTAAACGCTAAACCCTATACCCTAATTTTATGACTACTAAAAAAACAACTACTAAAAAAGTAGCGAAAAAGACAACTAAAAAAGCTACCAAAAAAACCGAAGGAATCGGAAAACTTCGAATCCGAGTTTTTGCTTATGAGCACAAGCTACTTGATTCATCAATCAAGCAAATTATTGATACTGCTTTGCGATACGATGCAGAGATTTCAGGACCAATTCCACTTCCGACTCAAATCAAAAAATATACAGTTAACCGATCAACTTTCGTACATAAAGATTCTCGTGAACAATACGAAATGAGAGTACATCGAAGACTAATTGATATTCTTAATCCTTCAGCTAAGATTATTGAGGCGTTGACGAATTTAAGTTTACCGTCAGGAGTATCTATCGATGTAAAAGTAATGTAATTAAATTTTTCCAGAATTGGCGAATTTCGCTTTTGTTTCGGCAAGAATTTCAGTCGTAGTATTTGGTTATACAACTTCTTCAATTCTCACCAAAACAAAAGCGAACTTCATCCAATTCTGAAAAAATTGAAAATTGAATTTAATTTCGAAAAAATAAAAAATTCAGAAGCAAGGCTTCTGAATTTTTTGTTTTTTCACTATCTTTTCTATCTTTCGTCTTTGCGATCCGTCAGCCGACGGATTCATAATCCGTCAGCCGACGGAGAAGCAATCCAGTCGCAGGTATCGCCAGGGCGAACCCAAAATTCTCTTACTCCTTATTCCTAGAAATTTCAGCCTCAACTGAAATTTCCTTGACTTCTATTTGACATTAAATTATAGTAATTGCAGAATTTTGAATTGTAAAAGATGAGTAAATTAAAAACAAAATAATAAAAAAGGAGGTTGGTTATGGGATGTTCAACAAAGTGTAGTCCAATAAGTCCAAAAGTTTTCTTTTCCTGCTTGTATGTTATTGGCGTAGTTTTATTGTTTTTTGGTGGTGTTATAACCTATACAGCGTTTTCCGAGCGCAAATTGCCCGATCCGATAGTAGAGCAAATCTTTCTCCCCAAGAATTATCAGGTTGTTGATTGCGATTATAGGTATAAAATTCAAGCAATTCCTGTAATCATGAGTGATAAAGTCGCAAAGAACTTTTTTGATTCAACAGAAAAAGAATTTTTGGTATTTAAATGTTTTGGGCGTGAACTCAGTATTTATTATTACTGGGAAGATCAGAGTACGCCGGTGATTAAGACAAAAAGTTGGAAAAAGACTTATAATATCTCTAATCACAAAGATAACCCTTCGGGTTTTTCTTCCTGGAGAACCACTATTGATGAAGGGAGTAATAGGGTCGTCCATAAGCCGGTAAGTTCGTTTTTAGACGGTATTTTTATTGGAGGCATTTTTACCTTGTTTGGCTTGATACTATTTGTTGCGACTGTCGTGATATTTAATAAGTATAAGAAAGAAAAAAGAAGTAATAAAGGAGGTGTCAGATGACACAAAATATTCAGGTAGAAGAAAAACCTTTACTGGAACTGGTTGAAACAATCAAGGTTCCAGCAGTCAAAAAGTTTGTTGCCAGCGAAAAGTTTATCGTCGGCAAGACAATCGACGGTGTTCGTATTTCTTATATTGGGGGAGATTTCAACGAAATTTTTCTTGATAAAATCGAGCAACATATTCCGGAAGTAGAACTGAGAGTCAGAAGGCAGACAAGAACTTTTTCTCGGGAAAACCCTACTGGTGGTATTCCTGGAATTAAAAAGATTTGTGTTGATCTTGCCACTTTTTGGGAGTTTTTGAAAGTAAAAAGTGAGAACTATGAAACAGGCAAGTTTACTTTTTGGATCCCCCCTTGTAATAACTGTGAAAAAATACTCTGGAAAGTGGAGGTAATAAATGCTTTTGGTGACTCCTGGAGCATTGGTTCCTGTTTTCCTAAGTCTAATGAATACTATGGTAAGTGGGGTCTTGAAACTTTTGTTTTTTCTGATTAATATTTGATTTCAGTTGTTTACTGAAACCCTTTGAAAATTTGTCACCCCGACAGAGTTTCAAAGGGTTTTTCTTATTCCTCACCCCTTATTCCTTATTCCTAGAAATTTCAGTTTTATTGAAATTTCCTTGACTTCTATTTGACAATAAATTATAGTAATTGCAGAATTTGAAAATTATTTCTAGGACAAACTTGAAAATCAAAAAATAGGAGATTATTATGAGACGTAACGGTTCTACAAGTATATCTATTAGCTCTAAGTTAACAAATGTTGCTGGTATTATTTTGATGGTACTTCTTCTGCTTCCTTCAGGGATGATGATCTATAAAGGATATCAAGTGGTAAATAAATGGGGTGTTGATTATGTTCTTCCAGAGCCACAAAGAGAAAAGATTTTGTTACCAAAAAAATACAAATTTATTTCTTTGAAAACTGCTGAAAGAATAAAATTTTTAGAGATTAAAGATCATAGTACTGAAAAAGAAATATCTATTTCTAATAAACCTTTTTTAATTACTACTGGGCGGCGCAACAATGATATTGTTATCAAATATTTTTGGGAGAACAGTGGTCCACACAAAAAAATTTTTCCAGCATATAGTTGGGAAAAAGTTCATTCGACTTCTAGCTACCTTTCTGATTATTTGAGGCAAGTAGCTATATGGTATATGAGAATAGATAAGAAAAATAATATAATAGTTTATACACCAACAAAAGCCAAAGCCGATCTTATCGCTATAGCAGGAGCAATTCTTATGTCTATCGGCATGCTATTTTTTGTACTGTTATGGTATAAATTATATATTTTTTTTTTGAAAAATAAGTAATTCAAATAGATACCCATATTTGTTTTTAAAATAAATATGGGTTTTTATTATTTGTATTCGACTCTCGATTTTTAAAATTTCCCTTGATTTTCGTTTAATTTTGTGTAAAATATTACAAGTTACTTAAAGGTTTAGCGCCTTTTTTTAATTTTGCGAATTGATTACCTAGTATTTGTATATATTCGTATTATTAGTATCATTTGTATATTAGTATGTTTATCTTGGGTACAAAAGAAGAAATGACACAAATCTTTGATAAAGAAGGGCAAGTTCAGCCTGTTACTATTATTAATGCAGGGCCAATTAAAGTAACTCAAATAAAAGACCAAGAAAAGGATGGTTACGAAGCGGTACAAGTTGGGTATGGAGAAAAAAGTGAAAAAAATATCAACAAACCGGAAAAGGGGCATATGAAAGACTTGGGAAACTTCCGATATTTGAGAGAATTTAAGGCAAGCGAAGAGATGAAAGCAGGAGATGAGATAAATGTATCAGCTTTTGCAGAAGGGGATATTGTTGAAATTTCAGCAGTTAGTAAAGGAAAAGGATTTCAAGGTGTTGTAAAAAGACATAATTTTGCTGGAGGTCCAAGATCTCACGGACAAAAGCACAGTGAAAGAAAACCAGGATCAATTGGATCAACAGGACCTCAAAGGGTGTTTAAAGGTACAAGAATGGCAGGAAGAATGGGAAGTGACAGAACCACTGTTAAAAATTTAAAAATTGTACAAGTAGACGAGAAGGGGAATCGATTATTGGTGAAAGGTGCTGTTCCGGGTAAAAGAGGAAGCCTAGTCGAAATACGAAGTGTTAAATAAATTTTTTATTTTTAATTTATAATTTTTAAAAAATGATTAAATTTAAAAATTTTTAAATTAATTCATTAAAAATTGTTTATAAATCAAAAATTACAAATTAAAAATTATGAAGGCTACGATATACAACCAAAAAGGAATAAAGTCGAATGAAATCTCTTTGCCGGAGAGTATATTTGGGTTGTCCTGGAACAACGATCTTGTTCATCAGGTGGTTGTTTCTATGATGTCAAATGCTCGAACTGGTGTTGCTCATACAAAAGATAGAAGTGATGTGCGAGGTGGTGGTAGAAAACCTTGGAGACAAAAGGGAACTGGACGAGCACGACATGGATCAAGTCGGTCACCAATTTGGAGAAGTGGTGGAGTAACTTTTGGTCCAAGAAAGGAAAAGAATTTTTCAAAGAAAATCAACAAAAAAATGAGTGCCAAAGCATTGTACACAGTGTTGTCTCAAAAGGCAGGAGATGGGGAAATTCTTTTTGTTGATAATTTTGATATAAAAGAACCAAAAACAAAAGAGGCAAAAACTATCTTTGAAGCACTGGGTAAAATAAAAGGATTTGAAGGAATGGTTTCAAAGAAAAAAAATTCTGCCTTCATTGCTTTGGATGAAAAAAATGAAAATGTAGAAAAGTCTTTTAGTAATTTTGGAAATATTCAGATGGGGGAAGTGAGAAATTTGAATATATTGAATCTTTTGAATAATAAATATCTTATTATTGAAAATCCAGAGAGTGCATTTAAGTTTTTTGAGAAAAAACTTAAATGAAAGGGTTTAGCGTCTAGTGTTTAGGGTTGTAGGAATGAATTTTGCCGAAGGCAAAATTCGTCAATGAAAAAATTGCTTTAGCAATTTTTTATCTATAACCCTAAACGCTAAACCCTACAACCCTAATAAATAATATGAAAACAACAGATACAAAAAATAATATTGGAAATTTAGAAAACATAATCTTACGACCTAGAATTACTGAGAAAGCATCAGATAAAGCAACAGAAAATGTTTATGTTTTTGAAGTTGTACCAAATGCTAATAAAGTACAAATCAAAGAAGCGGTGGAAAAAATTTATAAAGTGAAGGCTGTAAAGGTAAATATTGCCCAAACTCCATCAAAAACTATTTTTTCAAGAGGAAAGAAGGGGGTGAAAAGTGGAGGAAAGAAAGCGTATGTTTATCTTAAAGAGGGAGACAAAATTGAGATTATCTAAGGAGGAATAAAGAATAAGGACTTAGGAATGTAGGAATGAATTTTGCCTTCGGCAAAATTCATTCAAGACTTATTCCTCATTCCTTATTTCTAGGTCCTAATTTAAAAATTAAGGTTAACGGTAGCCGATAATTATCGCGGGTGAAAAGCCCAAAAACAAGAACTATGAAGACTAACAAACCAACAACACCATCACGAAGACATATGACAGGTATTAATTACCGAGATTTTTTGACTACTTCAAAACCTAAGAAATCTCTAACAAAAGGAGGAAAAAGAGGTGTGGGACGAAACGCTTTTGGGAGAATTACTATGCGACATAGAGGTGGTGGTCATAAAAGAAAATACCGACAAATTGATTTTAAATATAATAAATTTGATATTCCGGCAAAAATTGAAACTATCGAATATGATCCTTACCGATCAGGTTTTATTGCTTTAATTTGTTATCGGGACGGAGAAAGACGATACATTCTTGCTCCTAAATCTGTAAAGGTTGGAGATCAGATAATTGTTTCCGAAAAAGCACAATTGAAACCAGGAAATAGATTAATTTTGAAAAATATTCCTGTTGGAACATTTGTATACAATGTTGAACTAAAACCACAATCAGGAGCAAAGATTGCTCGATCTGCTGGAAATTATGTAGAAGTGATTGCTCAAGATGCAGGTTATACTCATTTGAAAATGCCCTCAACAGAGGTTCGAAAAGTAATGGACACTGCTTGGGCTTCAATTGGAGAAGTATCAAACGATGAACATAAACTTGTGACAATTGGAAAAGCTGGACGATCACGATGGATGGGGAAAAGACCAACGGTTCGAGGATCAGCTATGAACCCAGTGGATCACCCATATGGTGGTGGTGAAGGTAAGGCAGGACGAGGAATGAGAAGAGCAAAGACTAAATGGGGTAAACCTGCTGGAAAAGGACAAAAGACAAGAAAACCAAAGAAATACTCAAATCCGTTTATTGTAAGACGACGTAAAGTCGGCAAACGAAAATAATAAAAAAGCATCGCCTAGGCGATGCTTTTTTATTATTTTCGTTTTCCGACTTTTCTAGTAATAAGTTGTAAGTAATAAGGATTAAGTAAAAAGGCTTTGTTGGATGATTTAAATAACTCAACCCGTTGAGTTATTTATCTTTATACCCTAAAAAGGTGGGTGTCCGACACCCACCAATGGCTTTGTTGAGCTGTTTTCAATGGCTCACGAATGAGCCATTGAAATTTTACTAAATTTTATTGCTTTATCTAGTCTAAAATGATAAAAATAGGTTAGAAAGTTCTAAGAGATATAATGAAAAGCAGAAAAACTAAAAAGAAAGGAGGTTTAAAAAATGGACAAAATTAAAGTTGTTGATCCGAAAACAAAACCAATAATCGATAAAGATGGTTTTTATACTGAGCATGACCGGCTTCAATATGAGATGGATGTAAAAATAGAGTTGGCTAAATTGTTGTTCGGAAAATCAAACATACCTGACGATGACCAAAAAAGACTTCTCGATTGGGTAGAGAAAGGTATCAAAAAAGAGTATGCTGATTTGCAAGCTGAAACAGCAAGAAGATATTTGATGGGTAAGGTTGTTGAATTGTATCAGGACAATTCCGATGCAATAGGTCCTTACACCGTTGTAAATGTCGTAAAGTCTTATACGGAAGGGGTATTGTTTAATCTTCATATTTCTTTTTCAGAAAGCGGATCCGTCTTAGTTTTTCCTGTTTTTAAACAAATAAAAATTAAGGTTTTAGATAACAGCTAAAACATTCCTAAGCCGACTCGTAAGAGTCGGCTTTTTTTAAATCCTAAATCTTACTTCTTAAATCTGTTAAATTCTGTTAGAATTTAACCAATGAACGAAGAAAAATTTGAATTACCAATGATTATTGGATCGCTTGTGATTGTAGCAAGTATGGTTTATTTTGGGTTTGTGAGTTACAGTGGGCAATCCACTAAAATGGAAGAAACTCGGCAAATTTTGACTGCTCATGAAGAAGAGATCCAAAAGCTAAAAAACGAAATTGATTTATTGCGTTTTGAAAGTGAAGGTCAGACAGAAGAGTTAACCAGGAAACTTGAACAAGAAGAAATCTTACGACAAGAAATTGAAAAACAAAGAGATGCACAAGAAAGAATTGCTCAACAAAAATTGAGTGATTTGGAAGTAAAACTTTCTCAGTCTGGGAGTGTATTAAATCTTTCTTCTGTGATTAGTGGGTGGCAATCCCGAGTGGCGTATGTAGATTGTGATTTTGTGTTACCAAATTCTTTTTTCCATTATGGTTCTAGTGGCTCGGGGGTGGTCGTAAAACTTGCTGATACTCCTATTAAAGTTTTAACCAATAAACATGTTTTATCAGGCCCTGCTCTGTATGAATTAAACGCTTGTGATATCACTTTGCCGGAAACAAATACCAAATATCATGTACTCGCATCTGATATAGAAGTTTCTTCGGCGGGATATGATTGGGGTATTTTAACTATCAATAATCCGGACCAATACTTAACAAACTTAATCGACGAGTCTTATCTAGTTTGCGATCAAAAACCTTCTTTGGGTGATGAAATAGTTGTTTTGGGTTACCCGGGAATAGGATCTAAGTCAAGTGTTACTGCGACCGAGGGTATTATTTCTGGGTTTGATGGTTCGTATTTTATAACCTCTGCAAAAGTAGAGGAGGGTAATTCCGGTGGTGCAGCGATTCTCACCAAAGATAATTGTCTTCTTGGAATCCCGACTTACGCAACGTTAGGTCAAGTTGAATCCTTAGCTCGAATACTCGATATTTGGACAGTCATAACGAAATAAAATCGAAGGTTTCATTTCTAGTAGTAAGGTATAAGTAGTAAGTAATAAGTAAATTTTTATGGAGAAATTTGAAGATATTATTGCTTGGCAAAAATCACAAAAATTAGCTGTTTTTGTGTATAAAAAATTTAGCAATAATAAAGATTTTAGTTTTAGAGATCAGATTCAAAGAGCATCAGTGAGTATTAGTAATAATATTGCCGAAGGTTTTGCTCGAAAAGGAAATAAAGAATTCAAACAGTTTTTGTATATAGCAAAAGGTTCATGCAGTGAAGTTCGGTCAATGTTATATCTTGCGTTAGAGTTGGATTATATTTCAAAATCAGAATTTGACGAGTTTTATAGATTAGCAATTGAAATTTCAAAAATATTGTCAGGTCTTATTAAAAGTTTAAAATAGTCTTACTTACTACTTAATCCTTACTACTTTGCACTTGCGCGTAGCGCATGCGAAGCGCCTATGCCAGAACTTCCAGAGGTACAAACAATCGTAAATGATTTAAATGAAAAGATTATCGGCGAGAGAATCGTCGATTTTTGGTCTGATTGGAAAAAAAGAGTACGGCCAAATTTTTCTAAGTTTAAAAGAGAAATTAATGGGGCGAAAATAATGGGAGTAAGAAGAATAGGAAAGCAAATTATAATTGATTTGGACCCGCCTGCCACTGCGAGGCATAAGCGGGCAAGTAACAAAAAGTCGATTTTGATTCATCTAAAAATGACGGGATATCTTTTGTTTAAGCCTGTAGCTGGGAGCCTAAAGCCAGTAGCTAGACGAAATTTCGTCTCCGCCAAAATTTCGTCTCCGTCGTCTTTGCGAGTGCGAAGTACGAAGCAATCCAGGCTTTTTGAGGCGAAGCCGAACCACTATTTCGAAGAAAAAGTAAACCAATACATTCATCATATTATCACTTTTAAATCGGGAAACACTCTGAAGTTTTCTGATTTGAGGAAGTTTGGGTGGTTGAGTGTGGTACAAACAAGTGAAGTAGAAAACCAAAAGGAAATTCAACAATTAGGTGTTGATGCAATGAGTCGATCTTTTACTCTTAAAAAATTCAAAGAAATTTTGCACAAAAAACCAAAATCTGTTATTGGTACATTGTTATTAGATCAACATCAAATTGCAGGGATCGGAAATATTTATCGAAGCGAGATTTTGTTTTCAGCCAAAGTATATCCCGAAAGAAAGGTGTATACTTTGACTGAAACAGAAATCAAAGAAATTTTTAAGTTTACAAAATCAATTTTAAAACGCGCAATAAAAATGCGCGGTACATCCGATTCGGATTATCGTGATGCCGAAGGAAAGCCTGGAAATTTTCAAAAAGTTCTAAATGTATATCGTCGAGAAAAACAAAAGTGTAAGAAATGCAAAACAAATTTAATTAAAAGGAAAAAATTAGGACAAAGAAGTTTTTTCTACTGTTCTAAATGTCAAAAATAAAAGTATTTTAGGATTATTTTTGAGGTATTAAAGTTAAAAAACTACCCTACGACGTTTTTAACGATCGTTAAAAACGTCGTAGGGTAGTTTTTTAACAATAATGTAGAATAATGGTACTCTTTATTAAAATTATCCTCGACTTTATAAAGTCGAGGATATATCTAGCACCTATCTCCAAAAGCTATATGAAATCCTAAATTTCTGGATTTTCTAGCAATACTCTCCATTGTTTTTTGGTTGTTCGTCGAATATACAAATATTTCTTGCCAAGTTGTATTGTCTCTGATTGCAAGACTAATCGCATATCCTTTTATTGATATCTTTACCCTTTTTTCTCCGTTGATTGGTTTTAGTCCAGCTTTTATTAATCCGAGTTGAATTTTTGTTATTTCTAGTTCATCGTGAATTGCATCTGTAATTTTCCCGGCCATTGGAATAATTGTTGTGTGACTTGTGCAATACTTTCCTCCATTTCGGTGTTTCTTTTTGGACATGATATTTCCCCCTTTCTATTTTAGATAAATTCTATATGATATTTAATACTAAAAAGTTTAATTTGTCTAGTATGTTACAATATTTTATATGAAAAAAGTCGTTGTAAACGATAGAATGCAGAAAGGATATTCTTATAAATTAAGTGAGCCTATGGGGAAGAATTTTACCAATGATTTCAAGTCCGAACTAACTCCAAAAGAGATGTTGGAGCTAGGTGTATTTGGTGGTCGATATATAAGAGATTGCCAAAATGAATTCCCAAAAAGTTGGTTTAGACAGGCAAGGTTACACCCCAAAAATACCACAGGGCATAGTCCTGAATTGAATTATTTTAAAGTTGACGCTAGTCAACCACTTTCTGTCTGGAAAGAAAAGGGTTGGTTGTATAAAAATGACCCTCGTGGTTGGTTTCAGTGGTATTGTCGGTACTATATGGGCAGAAGAATTCCAGAAGAAGATGAAAGACAAATTGGTCGTTGGAAAGCATTTAAAAGGCATTTAGGGGCAGTAAAAAAGAACTGTAAAAGGAGTGACAAAAATTGTCGCCCAAAACAAAAACAAGCACTCTTACATTGGGCATATGATTGTAGATAAGCATACTAATCTATGAATGATATCAGTGCAATGAATTTACCCGCACACCTTTCGTACCACCGTCTTTCAGACAGAGCATAACTAAACAATTTTTATATTTTTAATAATGATATGAAAGGTTTGGCGGGTGTATACAAATATTGTTTATTAAAATTTTACTAGCAGTGAAGTATTTTGTTTAACAAAGTTTAACTAAAAAATGATTTTTGTTTTTCTAGAATTTGTTTCCATTTGTATTATTAGTATAATTTGTATATTGGTATGTTTAACTTATTTATTTTAATAACAGGGTTTGTAATTGGTCTAGGAGCAGTTACTGTGATTGATATTTTGGGTTTCTTGGGGATGAATTCTGGGTACTGGACGGAGGCAACAATTCGAGCGCACAAAGTTACCAAGCTTTTGATTTGGATTGGTATATTTCTGCTGACCATCGGCACCTTTCTTTTTTACCCGGCAGGTATATATAAAAGTATTCAATTTGGTTTGATAGTCTTGCTAATTCTAAACGGCTTATATTTAAGTTTTTATGTTAGCCCTTTTTTGTTAAAAAAAGAAAAAGAAGGGAGATCACAGGAATTGTTACCTTTTAAATTAAAGTTAGGAATTGGTATCAGCTTAATTTTTTCAATAATTGGTTGGTGGTTTTCTTTGGGCATGCTTTGCTGGTATATTATTAATATTATTTAAGATTTAATAAACAAAAAGGGCAGGAATCCGATTCCTGCCCTTTTTGTTTTTCTAACTTATAAATTAATTGTACTGTTTAATAAAATCAGCATACTTTTTATCTTCAATCGTTATGTGATCAACCCACCAATTACCTAGAAAAGTTTGTGTTTCAAGCATTAACTCTTTGGTTGGACCTACTTTTTCTAAATTTTCTTTAAAATCTTCGTATTTTTTTATAAACCCAGCGTGTATTTCTTTGTGCGCCCTAATTTCTGGATAGTTGTTATCTTCCATATATTTTTCTTCATATTTAAAGTGGGTGTCAGTGTATGCGTCTAAAAAATCCATATTATCTTTTATAACCGATACATCTTTTTCTTGCATTATAGCTTCAAGAAGAAAGTTTATTTGTTCTAATAATTTTTGGTGTTGGTTGTCGAGTGTTTCATTACCAACTGATATATTTGGTGTCCATTCAAATTTCATATTTCACTTATGAACGAAGTGAATTAGTGAAATATGATCCAGCTGTATCTTTTGTAAAATTTATTTTATAAAAGTACGGTTGGATAATATCTCCAAATCCACACGCTCTAATTTAATTATAATATTAAACAAATTATACCATTTAATTATCAGTTCAAAATGTTAAAATTAACACAATGCTTCGACTAATTCGTTTGATTACAGAAAATCATTACATAATTGTTGGCTCGGCTCTTTTGGTGGGTATTTTTTGTGCTGACAGCGTTATGTTTTTAGCAGAATACAGTACTTTAATTCTGGCTATAATTTTCTTTTTGAGTTCTCTGAAAATTGATTTAAGTAAAATAAAAACCAGTTTACATAAAACAAGAGATATTATTGCTGTTAATATTATCACTCTATTTGTGTTGCCGATTGTTGCTTATTATTTAACAAGTATTTTTTATCCTCAATTAGCGATTGCTTTTTTGCTTCTTTCAGTTATGCCTGCGGGGATGACAGCACCTTTGTTGACAGAAATTGTGAAAGGAAAACAAAGTCTTGCTTTGATTTTAACAGTTTCGACTTCTTTGTTGGCACCAATTACCGCACCATTGATGATTAAATTTTTAATTGGAGCGAACATTGATGTAAGTTTTTTTGATATGTTTTGGTTGCTTGCGAAGGTTATTTATATTCCATTTGTTTTGGCTCAGATAGTAAAAAAATTTTGGCAGAATAGTATTGATAAGGTTTCAAACTTACTAAAACCACTATCAGTTATTTTATTAGGCTTATTGATTATGGTTATAGTAGCAAAACAAGCTGACACAATTTTAGAAAGTTTAAAAAACGGTGGAGAATACTTAATTTATTTAGGATTGCTTTTTGGCTTTTTCTTTCTACTACATTTTTTGGGATACTTTTCTTGTTTTTGGGAAAAAGAAAAAAGGTATCGGATTACTGTTGTAGTTTGTTTAACCTATATGAATTTTACCTTGGCGATTGAACTAGCAAATAATTTTTTCACAGAACCAAATGTAATTATTCCAGTAGTTTTGTCTGTGATTCCTTGGTCGATTATGTTTATTCCATTTAAACGTATTATGTTAAAATAACAATTATGAAAACTCTTATAATATATTCTCACCCTGATACTGATGGTTATTGTGCTGAAACTTTGCGTCAGGTGGAGAAAAAGCTGAAACAGTTAAATAAAGAATATGAAATAATCGATTTGTATAAGATTGATTATAATCCTGTGCTTCAAGAAGACGAACATTATACAGCAGGGAATAAAAGTATAAGTCAGCAAAACTTAGAAATTCAAGAAAAAATAAAGCTGGCACAAAATTTAATTTTTATTTATCCAATTTGGTGGGGTAGTATGCCGGCTATTTTGAAAGGTTTTTTTGATCGGATTTTGACTTCTGGTTTTGCGTTTAAATTCAAGGATAAAGGAGGGGTGAGTGGACTTTTAAAAAACAAGAAAGCTGTAATATTTGTTTCAAGTGGAGGGCCTCAAATTAATTATCTTTGGTTTGATGCAAATAAGAGAATCATTAAAAATAAAATTTTAGGATTTTGTGGGATTGATACAAAAATATTTCAAGTTTATAAGGCGTATCAATTGGATGATAAAAAGAAAAAAGAGATTGCACAAAATATTGAGAGAGGATTAAGTTTTTTAAAGTTATAAATTTTTTAAGGTTTCTCATTCTAATATTCTAACGAATGTTAGAATGAGGAAATATATTGGTTTATGAAAAAATATGAAATAAAAAATTTTGAAGTAGAAAAATTGGAGGGGATTTCTGAAAAACAAATTGAGGAGCATTTGAAACTTTATGCTGGTTATGTGAATCATACAAATTTGATTCGAGAAAAAATTAAGGAATTATCCAAAGACAAGGAAAATAATAACTATATTATTTCTGAGCTTCGCAGACGCTTTGGTTTTGAATTCAATGGAATGCGAATGCATGAATATTATTTTGAACAATTTGAGGGTGGTGCAAAAGAATTAAATCAGGAAAGTAAGTTGGCACAATCTTTGGTTGAAAAATATGGAAGCGTTGAATTGGCAATTGACCATTTAAAAGAAGTTGGAATGAGTCGGGGAATTGGTTGGGCGGTTTTATATTTTGATCCGGTCGCACAAACTCCACATACTGTTTTTGTGGCTGATCACGAGATTGGTCAATTAGCTGGGCTACCAATCTTACTGGTAATTGATATGTGGGAACATGCTTTTATGGTTGATTATGTTCCTGGGGAAAAAGGCAAGTATATAGACTCATTTTTGAAAAATCTTAATTGGGAGGTTGTTGAAAGGAGATTTAATAAGATTATTAGCTAATTAAAAAATAAATATGTTAATAGAATGGAAAAAAGAATATGAAATTGGTATTAAGACGATCGATGAACAACATAGTGGTCTTGTTAATGTAATGAATAGACTGAATGAAAAAATTGATACCAATGAATTTTCTGATTCAGAAGTAATCACTTCTCTTTTAGATGATTTGGTAGAGTATACCAAAAACCACTTTGGTTTTGAAGAAAGGTATATGGAAGAATTTGATTTTGAATATAAAGATGAGCATAAAAAAGCCCATAATTCTTTTGTTGAAAAAGTTATTGAATTAACTAAGAAATATGAAGAAGATAATGTGGAGACTTGTTTTGAATTGATAGATTATTTAGAGGATTGGTTTATTACCCATGTTACAGGAGAAGATCGTAGATATGTTGATTTGTTTTTATCAAAAGGTATTAAGTAAGTAAAAAAGAACTGTACAATTAATTGTACAGTTCTTTTTACTTTCTTAATTTTCACAAATAATTTCCCACTCGTTTTCTGTTACTTCTAGTGTTTCCTTACACTCTTCTGTCATTGAATTTGGCGCTACAACAGGACAAGAAAATCGTGAACCACCATCTATCGGATAATAAGAAGAGCCACTTCCTGGAAGTCCGCTAACAACTTTTATAAATTCTTCACTTAGGAGAACGGTAGATACTCCCATATTGTCACAATATTTTTTAGCCAATTCTTTTATTGACTCTGTTTCTTCGGTCGTAGTTCCTTGTTGGTTGTTTTCTTCTTTAATTATTGTTTCAGTATTTGCTGTTTGTGTATCAGCCCCAATGATTTCTTCGTTTGGGTTTTGGCTGTTGTAGTAGGTTAAGATTAACCACCCGGCAACCAGGATTGCTAAAATTATAATAAGTTTTTTAATCATATTTTAATTGGTAGTTGTTAGTTTATGGTGAATAGAAAAAATTCTAAAAACTAAAAACTATTTAACTATATTAATTATTTAATTACTTCTATAATATTGTATCATTTTTTTCTTTCAATTCACTGACCTCATTTTTTGTTGTTTCGTGTTTTGTTTTTTTACATTTCTTTTTGGGTTTGATTCCGATGTTTTTTACGACACCTTTAAGTCTAGGGGCAACTCTTAATTTACCCCAAAATCTTTGCCAACCTCTTCCTTTTTTTCTTATTTTTATCATACCTATATTGTATCATTTTAGGGGGAATAAGGTATCATACAAGTATCGTACTAGTACGATACTTGTATGATACAATATTAGATATGACAAAAGAAATTAGAAAAATAACTAGAACAAGTCGAGGAACTTATTATATTAGTATCCCCAAAGAACTAATTAAAGAATTAAGGTTTAAAGAAAAACAGAAAGTCGTTGTTAAGAAAAGAGGCAAGGGAATCTTGATTGAGGATTGGAAGTAATTTTTTTGATTCACTGAAAGAAAAAATCCCTATTCACGTTGATAGGGATTAAAGAAGGGGACAAACGGTTAAGTTTGTCCCCTTTCAGCATCAGCCAGATTCGTTCTGGCAGAAAGCTGGAGGCCGGAGACTACTCAATGGTGGTACCGGCGGCCGGGCAGGTTACGGAATTTTCATTTCTAAAAAATAAAGTTTTGGATACAGGGTGTCCTCGGGTCATGGCGGGGTCTCCTTTTTGAAAATTTGTCAAGTGTTTTTTGTTGACTTTTTGTTTTTAAAAGACTAATGTGTATTTAGAAATTAGAGAATTGTATTTTGAAAAATTTATCTCAAAGGATATCGTGCTCACCATAAAATATGTATTTAAGTATTTATTTTATGGTGAAGTGGGATATCCTCGTTTCATCCTGCTAGTATGCTAGTGGAATAGTCCTTGGATTATTATTTTGATCCTTTTGTTTTAGGAGGAAGTCATGATTGAGTTAGATGATGGTGTTAAGAGAATGTTGGAGAGATCTAATTTTTATAGTTTAGGTCATGGTGTTGGTCAAAATTTTAATGGATTTACTGTAAAGACAGAAGTAGTTCCTATGAGAATTTTCCAGTATTTCATCACTAATTTGTTTTTACAAAAAGATAAAGAAGAAAAAAACAGAGAGAATTTTTTGATTACCCTGTTAAATCTTTTCTTAAAAAATATCTTTTTTATTGGGCAGAACATGTATCTAAAGCAGATAAAAGCTTTGATTTGCTGTCTTTTACTGGGGAAGCTATCGGTTTTAGCGAATCCATAAAAATTGACAAAATTTTTCAGGAAGTAGTTATTGAAAATAGAATGCATATATACAAAATTGATATAAACAAAACTTCTGTTTATCTCAGAAGATTTGGTGATATTTTGGCTATTGGAATTTCAACCTTTGATGATAAACCACATAAAACTGGTGAAAAAGCTTTGGTGTGTATGTATTCTGATAACAACAGTATATGGAAACTTGTTGATGCTGTTAAGTGTATAGTTTCTTTAAGAAGTATTGATTCTGATGGATTGGGTCAGGGGATGCTGAATAAGTTAAAAACAGCTTTACCTTATGTAAATTGGAATGATTCTTTAAAACCAAGTTCACTGATTGATGCTTATTGCAACTCGAGCGATGACGGTTTGGTTGTTGGTGATTATTGTGGTATGAATATTTATGCCAACCTCGCTCATTACAATGTAAAAAACAGACATAATCCAAAACATCCTGATCACTACAATCAAACAGAAAAAGAGTTTTTCAAAAAAGTAAATGTACTTAAGACAGGAAAAGAATCTTACCAGTTTAAGTCGAGTGATGACATGGTCGTATTATTTACCTTAAAAAGCTCTCTTCCTGATTGGTTTAATGATGAAATTGATTTAGATTTTGATGGTTCTGGGGAGCAGTTTAGGTTGGTACAGGCCGGTTCTGTTTTTGCTTCACAATTGTGTAGTATGGTTACGAATGAATACCTTGATTATAGAAATCAGATGAAACCCAAGCTTTAAGTTTTTTATTTCCGCAATCAGCGATTTTGCTGGTTGCGGATTTTTATTGACTTTTTTTTCTGTTCGAGTATACTATTGTCTACGTGTTAAAAATAAATGGCGTACAATTATATAAGCGGGTGAAAATATAATGGCATTTTGAATGCTATTTGGATTCTCCGCTTGTGAAAGCGGTTTTTTATTTGAAAATTTTGTTGTTTCTGTGAAGTTTTGAGCTTGCTCAAAACTTCACAGAGACGGTAAGAAAGAAATGCCCTAGACTATACGGTCGGGCAAGGCAGATAGATAGTTTCTTTGAAAACTGAATATCAATATTCATTCTTGGAATCGAATGAATATTGTGGGTCTTTAAGTTTAATTTTAAAATTAAATTTTTAGATCTGTAGGTAAAATTAACGATTCATCGAAAGATGAATTGTTGCATTAATCACAAAAAGAGTCTTTAAGTAGACTCGGTGTTTCGGGTTTTGAATTATCATCCGAAACATTAAGATTGCGTTTTTTAAATTTCCTAATAAGAAATTTATAAGGGCGTATGGTGGATGCCTTGACTCTAAAAGGCGATGAAGGACGTGGCATGTCTGCGATAAGCTTCGGTTAGGTGGCTAGCAACCTTTGATCCGGAGATTTCCGAATGGGGAAACCCAGCGGGGTGAAACCCCGCTACCGTGCCTCACTAGTGTTCGTCACGGAATTTTTAATTTTTAATTTTTAATTTTTAAATAATTTTAAATTTTAAAATGTTTA
>CAZSPC010000002.1:0-54454 GCA_964608745.1 uncultured Candidatus Saccharibacteria bacterium
ATTTTCCGTTAGATTTATTACCGATGATTTTCGTAAATATAAATTTATTGTTTCCATTTGCCTATTCTTTTTTTGTTCCAGCACAATTATATCTTAATAAAATTGATTTGATGACTGGTGTTAAGGGCGTGGTGGTACAGGTTGTGTGGATTATTTTGTTGTATTTGATAATTAAAGTTGTATGGAAAAGAGGATTGAAAATTTACGAAGGGGTTGGAATTTAAAAATATGTCTATTATTCAAGTAAAAAATTTATCAAAAAGTTATAAATATTACAGGAAACAACCTGGTCTTTTGGGTACAATAAAAAGTTTATTTAAAAAGAAAAAATTATTTATTGAAGCAGTAAAAAATGTAAATTTTGACATAAAAGAGGGAGAGTTAGTTGGTTTTTTAGGACCAAATGGAGCTGGAAAGACAACTACCTTAAAAATGCTTTCTGGTATTACTGAACCATCAAATGGTGCAATAAGCGTGTTAGATTACAATCCGACTGATAGACAATTAGAATATCGAAAGGAGTTTGCTTTAGTTATGGGCCAAAAAAATCAACTCGATTCTAATTTACCCGCAATGGATAGTTTTATTTTAACCAAAGAAATTTATGAAATTCCAGATAAAGAATTTAAGAAAAATCTAAACGAGTTGACACATTTATTGTGTATTGATGGCATTCTCGATATTCAGGTGAGAAAACTTTCGTTGGGACAAAGAATGAAGTGTGAAATAGTTGCCGCTTTAATTCATAATCCAAAAGTTTTGTTTTTGGATGAGCCGACAATTGGACTTGATGTTGTTGCCCAAAAAAATATTAGGGATTTTATTAAAAAATATAATAAACAAAAGAAAACAACAATTATTTTAACTTCTCATTATATGGACGACATTAAGAAGCTTTGCAAGAGGGTTATAATAATTAGTCTGGGTAAAATAATTTATGATGGTAGCTTTGATAATTTAGTGAAAAAGTATGCTCCCCACAAAATATTGAAATTAACTTTTGGAGATAAAGTTGGAAAAAAACAAGTTGAGAGCTATGGAAAAATAATTGACTTTGATGAATATTCTGTGTCGATTGAAGTTACTAGAGACAAGGTAAAAGATATGATTTTTGAAATATTATCATCAAATTTGCCGATTAATGATATTTCTATCGATGAAATAGGTGTTGATAAAATAATTAGAAAAATTTTTAGTAATTAAACTAAAATTTATCCACAAATTAAATAGCACATACGAACAGAGAATGATATAATATATATTATATAAACTATGTTCGTATGATAGCAAAAACTGAATTAAAACAAGAAGCAATAAAATTAAGAAAAAAAGGAAAAACATATTCCGAAATTTTAGAAGAAGTTCCTGTGGCGAAATCCACTTTATCTTTGTGGTTGAAGGAGGTTAATTTATCAAAATCACAAAAACAGAGAATAACGAAGAAGAGGATTGAAGCTAGTCGAAGAGGAGCTAAAAAAAGAAAGGAACAAAGGATTGAAATTACAAAGGTAATCTATGAAAAATCAGAGAAAGAAATAGGAAAACTTTCGAAAAGAGAGTTGTGGTTAATTGGAATTGCTTTGTATTGGGCAGAAGGAACAAAAGAAAGGGATTATCGACCTGGCCCATGTATTGACTTTATTAATTCTGATCCATATATAATTTTAATTTTTTTAAAATGGTTAACTGATGTTTGTGATATTGATAAAGAAAGAATTATTTTAAGATTATTTATTCATGAAAATAATAAATATAGACTTAATAATGTAATAGATTATTGGTTGCTTCTAACTGGTTTTTCAAAGATAGATTATGTCTATTTTAAAAAACATAGTGTAAAAACTACTAGAAAAAAAGTAACAAATAGTGTATATTATGGAGGATTAAATGTGCGAGTTAGAAAAAGCTCTGAGCTTGTTAGAAAAATTGCAGGTTGGTCAAAAGGTATGGGTAAAAATTATTGCCGGATCGTCTAATTGGTAGGACTGCGGATTTTGGTTCCGCCAATCTAGGTTCGAGTCCTAGTCCGGCAACTACGACAAATTAAAATACCGATAGAGGTATTTTAATTTTGGCGTCATTTTAGTCGGACTAGAACTCGAAAAGCGCAGGCAAAGAAAAATTTTGTAAAAATTTTTCAATTTGCCGAGCTGGGGTCGCGAATACTTAGTAGATTTGAGTGTGAAGCATGAAAAATATACTTAGTGATTTGTGACCAAGTCCTAACCCGGCCAACATAAAACACTTAAACCCAACGCATAGCATTGGGTTTAAGTGTTTTGGTTGGCAGGTCGGCTCGAACCGAGCGAAATATATTTTTCGTAGTGAAGCGGAGAAAAATTTGAGCGAGCGGGACAGCGAGTTCTTGATGAAAAACGAACTTTCTAAGGTTAACCAGTAACCAGGCCGGTAGGCTAGGTTATTGGGTAACCGAAAGTTTATTTTTCATTTAGAACTGGCGTCGAGTCCCTGTTCGGCAACAATTTAAAATGAATACTTTTATAAAATTAATATCCCAAATAATTTTACCAACTCTCTTGTGGTTGATTGTAACTGCTTTTGGTTTTGGTGCACAAAGTCTTTCTAACCTTATTGAAGTTCCATTGGTGTTGCTGGTGTCGATTATATTTACATCTATACCCGAAAGATTTTTTTCTTTAAAAAAGAAATTATTTATACTTTGTATTTTTGTATTAATTCTCAGGGTTTTAATGCCAGTATTACCAGAATAGGGGGAAAATGGTTGTTTTATGTTAATATAGAAGTATTAAAGTCTTAATTATAAAAAAATATGACGAAAATATATAATATCCTGGCAATATTAGCTATCGTACTAGTTACTTTCTTTTATTGGCAAAATGTGGGTGATGTTGATGAGGTAAATACAATACCAAATGCTACAACAACACCTATTACCTTAATTTCTCCCAACGGCGGGGAACAAATCAACGCTAGTTCAACTTATATGGTGAAGTGGCAAACAGTAGAAGAGTACAAAGATTATGCTATTTCTGTCCATATTAGAAAGGCGACTACTACTGGTGAGGAAGTTGGACAAGAATTTGATCCAATAATTTTTGTTGGACTTGAAAATGATGGTAACGAAGAATGGTTTGTGCAAGATATGTACCCAGCAGGAGAATATATTTTAGAAATTATTGCTTATTCTGATATTCCGTTGGTTGAAGGAAATAGTGTTTCAGATAAATCTAACTTATCTTTTGAAATCATTCCATTAAAATAAATATGATATAATTCTAGTATGTTTGAGACTAGTAAAATAGAGGGTAAATTTAAGGAAATATTTTTCTACTTACTTATAGTATTGGTTTTTGTTCTTGCTTATTTGTATTTGCAAGATAATCCAATTCTTGAAGATAGTTTAGGGACAATTGACCCGACTATTGAAAATGTTGGTGATAATTTAGATGACGAAATTGTTATTGGTGGGGTAAGTAATCAAAATAATCAAAATATTCCTTCTGGCACAACTAGTAATACAAATGGACGAGCAAATCTTCCAAAAATGGAAAATGGTTCGTATTTAATTTATTACTTTAACGATGGTTTTTACCCTAATGTTTTACAAGTGCGACAAGGAACTTCTGTGCGTTATGTAAATAAGTCAGAAGGAGCAATGAGGGTTTTTGCTGAAGAGCAGAATGATTTGAAGATGCGTGAATTAAATCAACCTCAAACAGTAGGAATAGGAGGAATGTATGATTTTACTTTTACCCAAACAGGAGTTTGGTTTTACACTAATTACAACAATAAACTACACAAGGCGAGTGTAGTAATCTACTAAAATAATTTCCTCAAAATTAATGAATTTAATTTTTCTCGATACAGAAACAACCGGTAATGATCTAGAATCTGACAGGCTTTGTCAGGTTTGTTTTAAGGTTGGTGGAAAACTTACTGTCAAAAATTTTAAACCAACAGTACCTATTTCAGTTAAAGCAATGAGCGTGACAAATATTACCAACAAGGTGGTTGAAAATGAAGAGAAGTTTGCTGGTAGTGATACTCAAAAAGAGTTACAAGAATTGTTGAATGAAAATATTCTAGTTGCTCACAATGCAAAATTTGATATTGCTATGCTTGAGAATGATGGAATGACAGTACCAAAATTCATTTGTACTTTACGATTAGCTCGTTATTTGGATGAAAAAGTTGAAATCCCTGAATATAATTTGCAATATTTACGATATCATTATGATGTGTTTGGAGAAGATGGTAGGGGAGAGTTAAAAGATGTGGAAATTATTCCGCATAGTGCAGACGGAGATGTCTTGGTTTTGGAAGCCGTTTTTAATTATTTATATGAAGAAGCAAAAAACAAAGCGGGGGGAGACATTGGTGAAGAGGAGATTATAAACAGAATGGTTGATATTTCGTCAAAACCGTCAATTATTAAAAAATTCACTTTTGGAAAGTATGCAGATAAAATGGTAGACGAAGTGCTTAGATATGACAGGGGATATTTAGAGTGGTTTCTAAAAACGAAGGAAGAAGAGGGAACGGATGAGGATTGGATTTATACGCTCAAATACTTTTTAAAGAAAAAATAGAATAACTTCTATTTTTTTTCTTTAAAAAGTATTTGAGCTAGTCTTAAGTAGTAAGTGATAAGGTGTAAGTTTTTAATTTTAAACGGCTCAATTGGTTGAGCCGTTTAAGCTTTTTGGGGCTCTGTTGAGCTATACAAACGACTATATAAAAAAAACGAAAGAAAACCTACTGAAATGCGTAATAAGTAAGAGTATAATATTAAAAATGCATCAAAAAACTATAAATACAGACGAAGAGCTGGTTGTTCTTACTTTGCAAAACAAAGATTTTTTCGCTTATATAATTGACCGCTACAAAAGTAAAATTTTCCGATATATTTCTCGATTAACAAATTTGAGTGATTTTGAACTTCACGATGTTTTACAAGATATATTTATAAAAGTTTATGAAAATTTAAACGATTTTGATTCTGATTTAAAATTTTCATCCTGGATTTATCGAGTAGCTCACAATCAAATCATCGATGTTCATAGAAAAAACAAAGCTCGTCCACAAGGCCACTATATTGATGTAGAGGATTTTGTTTTGCAGAATATTGCTAATGATTTTGATGTTGTAGAACAGGCAAATTTAGAATATAGTAAAAAATATATTGGAAAAGCCTTAAATAGTCTTGATCAAAAATATAGAGAAGTTTTGATTTTAAGATTTTTTGAAGAAAAAGATTATAAAGAAATTTCGGATATTTTAAAAAAACCACCTGGAACAGTGGCAACACTTTTAAATAGAGCGAAAAAACAATTAAAGAAAAATATAAACAAATATTATGAGTAAATCAAATTTTAAAAAAGAAATACTTGATAAACTTAAAAAAGAAAAAATTGAACCAAAATCTAAATGGCAGTTTTTGCTGAAAGATTATTTTGTTAGGTTTTTGGGTATTATTTCTGTTCTAGTTGGTGGTGTGGCAGTTTCTGTAATTATTTTTACTGTAATGAATAGCAATTGGGAATCTTATCGTTTTTTAAGCGGAAGTTTGCTCGAGCATATTATCAGGACGGCCCCTGTTTTTTGGATAATTTTACTGGGAACTTTTATTGTTTTTGCTGATTATAATTTTAAGCATACGAAAAGGGGATATAAATATAGTCTTACTCAGGTTGTTGGAGTGTCTGTTTTGGTTAGTATACTATTGGGTATTTTCTTCTATCAAATTGGGTTAAGTCATATTACTGATAAAGTTTTTGAAAAGAGACTTCCTGGATATATGAGTGTAGAAAAAAGAAAAGAAATGATTTTTGATCATCACCCCAAGGAAAATTTGTTAGTTGGTTCTGTTACCCTTTCTGAAAGAAGTGATATTTGGATTTTTCAAGAAATGAACGGGAGGGAATGGGAAGTTGTTCCAATCGATTTAACAGAAAAAGATTATTTTACCTTGGATAATTTTGAAAAAGTAATCTTAATTGGTGAAAAAATAGATGAAACCTCTTTCAGGGCCTGTGGTGTGAGACCTTGGGAAATAATAGGTGGGCTAAAAAAAAGAAAAAATGAAAGAAAATTTATGGATATGCGTAATAGTATGTGTGGAAAGGGAACAACAACCCTGTTCGCAAAACCTAGGTAAATTATAAGTAGATTAAAAGAATAATACATTCAATCATTCAATTGAATGTATGAAATGAGAAATATGAAATTATCAAAAATAACAATTTTAGCTCTGGCCTTGATTATGGCTGGTGTAGGAGTATCAAGTGCTTACGCCGGCGTATTTGGTGAGAGGCAGCAAAATCTAACAGATGAACAGAAGGCTATTCTAGAACAAGTTAGAGAATTAAAAGAAGCTGGAAATTATGAAGAGGCTCGTGAATTAGCCCAAGAGGTTGGTTTGAGAAATAAAAAACACAGAATGATGTATGAAAACAAAGAGGAAGTGAAAATTGCACTCGAAAATAATGATTATTCAGCCTTCCAAGAATTAACTACCGATAAACCTTTTGCAGGTGAAATAACAGAAGAGATTTTTGCAAAAATGGTTGAGGCTCATCAATTAAGATTAGCTGGAGATTATGAAGGAGCAAAAGCAATTCATGATGAACTTGGTTTAAAGAAAGGATATGGACACGGAGGAAAGGGAATGCGTGATTGTCAAAATCAGTAGGTTTGAAAATCCCAATTATTTAAAAGGCTCACAAGGTGAGCCTTTTAATGTGTCTTGCTAAGTAGTTTTGTTTTGATATGATTCATTTATGGATTTAAATGAATTAAAAAAAGAAATAAAAAAATTTGAAAATCTTGAACAGGCAAAAATTTCTCAAAAATTCTTTAAAACCAGAAAGGGAGAATATGGTGAGGGAGATAAGTTTTTGGGAATAAAAGCGCCAATTTTAAGAAAAATCGCCAAAAACTACACAAATTTAGGTCCCGGGGACCTAAATAAGCTGATGGAAAGTAGAATCCATGAACACCGTTTTATCGCCTTGGTTATTTTAATAACAAGATTTAATAAAAGTGGGTCATCGGAAGGCCCACCAAAAGAGATTTTTGAATTTTATTTGGATAATTTGAAGGAGGGGAATATAAATAATTGGGATTTAGTTGACATTTCAGCTCCGCATATTGTTGGGCAATACTTACTAAGGCAAGGCCTTAGTAAGAGGGAGGTTTTGTATGGCTTGGCCAAGTCAAAAAATCTTTGGGAAAGGAGGGTTTCAATTATTTCAACTTTTACATTTATTAGAGGAAATCAATTTGATGATACTTTAAAAATTTCTGAAATTCTTTTAGGTGATGAAAATGATTTAATTCATAAAGCCGTGGGCTGGATGTTGCGAGAGGTGGGCAAGAGAGACCAAAAAAAGTTGGAACAATTTCTTAAAAAACATAATAAAAAAATCCCTCGGACAACTTTACGATACGCGATCGAAAAGTTTCCTGAGGGATTGAGGAAAAAATATTTGAAAATGTAATTAAATATTAAGTATCTTCGTGCCTTACAGCATCACGGATACTTTTTTCGACAGGAAGGCTAGCCCCCCAGTCTTCTTTTGAAGTACATACTCCGGGCCCATTATTTCTTTTCATTCCTGGACACCTTCTTTTGTCAAACAATCCAAAACATTCGTTCTCTTGCCATTTTTTATTGCATTTTTTTTTAATATTTACCATAGGTTTTCTCCTTTTGATTTTTTCTATTTTGTTATTTTATTCCGCTTGTTAATATATGTGAAATTCAATTAAAAATCAAGTGATTTTTCAATTTCATCAGCAATTTTTTGATAACCCTGTGCGTTTGGATGAGCTCCGTCGTCTAAATCTCCAACATTTAAGACATCTTTTAAGGGGATATATTGTAGGTTATTTTCTTTGCAAAATTCTTTAATTATCTCATCATATTTTGCTAAATTCTTATTACAAAAATGTAGATAATGCCAAGTGGTTGTGATATCGTCGTTCATTCGCGGAAGACCAGTAAAAGTGATTTCTTTGGTATGTTGCTGTAAGATTTTAAGTATTTTTTCTAAGTTTTGTTTATAGTCGACTGGGGGAATAAGGGTTTTGTTTTTATCTGTGTTGTATTGGGTGTCATTAGCACCAATAAAAATAATAGCGATGTCTGGTTTTTTTCTTTCAATATCGTCTTCTAATCTATTTAATAAATCTTGAGAGGTATCTCCGGGGATACCAAAATTCCAAAATTTAAGTTCTGGGTTTTGTAATTGGTTTTTTAGGCGAGTAACCCAACCTCCCTCGGTTATGTCGCCCATACCATAAACTAGGCTGTCGCCGTATACGCAGATGTTTTTCATACGAATATATTATATACTATCTCAATGAATCCTGTTAGAGATTATTATTTGATTTATGAGATAATATTCATAGACAAAAAACGGGATATTTTAGAAAATTAATTATATAAATACGTCCATCTTAAACTTAGACGGACTATCTCTAACGGGATGAAAATCAAATCAGCAGAATTTGTCAAAGGAATAAAAGGTACAGATAAGGTTTTAAATGATAAGCGACAACATATCGCTTTTGTTGGGCGTTCTAATGTTGGCAAATCGTCTGTTATTAATTCTCTGGTTGGTAAAAAAGAATTAGTGAAATCAAGTTCTTTGCCAGGAAAAACTCGTGAGATAAATTTTTTTCTTATCAATAAGAAATTTTATTTTGTCGATTTGCCTGGATATGGATTTGCAAAAATAAAACAAAAGCAAAGAGAAAAATTAAGAAAACTTATTTTGTGGTATTTATTGGGTGATGATTTGGAGGAAATTGATAAAAAAATTGTTTTAATTATTGATTTTAAAGTTGGCCCATCGAAATTTGATCTAGAGATGCTACAATTGTTGCAAGAAAATAATTTAGATTTTATAATTATTGCTAATAAAATTGATAAGATTAGTAAGGGAAAAAGGTTGAGTCAGACAAAAAAGCTTGAGAGTAAGCTTGGAGAAGAAAATATTATTCTATTTTCAGCAAAAACAGGAGAAGGGAAAGAGAAATTATTAAAAATAATTTAATTTTCAATTTTCAATTTACAAATTTTCAAACACTAACACTAGCTTCAATATTACAATGAATTAATGTTTTAAACATTAAAAATTAATTTATTTAAAATTGTTTGAAAATTGAAAATTCGTAAATTGAAAATTCATCAATATGTCTACATTTTTATACATTCTTTCAGCTTCAATAATTGAGTCGCTCGTTGCCTTAATTGGCATCTTGTTTTTATTTTTAGGTTACGAGAGGTTCAAAAAGTATTTACCGTATTTAGTGAGTTTTTCTGTTGGAACTTTTTTGGCGGTAACTTTTTTTGAATTATTACCAGAGGCAAGCGAACACCTAGGGCACGAGTTAGCCCCTTTTTATATTTTGGGTGGTTTTTTGTTTTTCTTTTTACTTTCTCGTTTTTTGCGTTGGTACCATCATCACGAAGAAGGCTGTAGCGAACATGGTCAAATAAAAGTTGGTGGACATTTAGTTTTGGTAGGTGATTTCGTTCACAATTTTATTGATGGGATTATTATTGCTCTTGCTTTTATGGTTAATATTCCGGTTGGTATAGCAACTACTGTTGCAGTTTTGTCACACGAATTTCCACAAGAAGCATCTGATTTTTTCATCCTGATTAATTCTGGTTTTTCTAAAAGTAAAGCATTAATGTTTAATTTACTTGTTTCGCTTTCGACTGTTTTGGGTGCGACAATTACATACTTTTTGGCATCAAAGATGGATAAAATTGTGGGCCCTGCATTGGGAATTGTAGCTGGAAACTTTCTTTATATCGCAATGTCTGATTTAGTCCCAGAGTTAAATCATGATCATTCTGGGACAAAAGATACAATCATTCAATTTATTTCTATTGTTTTGGGTATCTTGTTAATTTTCTTTGTAATGGAGTTTACACATAGTCATTAAACTTGATTTTTATTGCAAAGTATGGCAAGCTTTTGGTTAGAAAAGGAAGGGGTTTGTTTCTTTTTTTATTTAAATTTCAATAAAAAACAAAAGGAGAGGTGTTATGGCAGATATTGATTTAGAAAAAACGGTAGATGATATTATTAAAGGCATAGTTAAGCCAACTTGTTTTCAGGCATTTGGAAAAGTGATTACCGCGCTCCCAGATGGAATTAGTGCTGAAGATTGGCTGATCTTACTTGAATCAAAAGGAGGAGATATCGTCAAGAAGTGTTTTAAGGCTCGTGTAAGGGCAAGTATGAAACCAAAGAAGATTTAAAAAAGGAAAAAGAAACAGAAAAATAAAAAATGGTCAGTTGGTGTTGAACCTTGGTATTGACCCAAAAAATCTGTATGAATTGCTAGTAGCTAAGCTACTGGCAATTTTTAATTTTGCTTAGTGAGTTTCAGTTTTGATTTTATATTCCTTCTTGCCTCAGAAGTTTTTACAAATTCTAACCATTTTCTATTTGGCTTGGCTGTTTTTTTGGTAATGATTTCTACTCGATCTCCATTTTGTAATTTGGTATCAAGTGACGCCATTTTTCCATTTATTTTTGCTCCTGATAGATGGTTGCCAATGTAAGTATGAACAGAATAAGCAAAATCAATTGGACTGGAATCAATTGGTAAATCAATAACATCTCCGTTGGGTGTAAATACGAAAACTCGATGCTCGAAAAAATCTGTTTTGAGTTCTTCAACAACCCGCTCGCTTTTTTCGTTTTCCGAAAATTCACTCCCGAGCTCTTTTATCCATTCGGGTGCCTTGGGTTTTTCTTTCTTTTCTCCATTACCAATAAGTGGAATTACATTTTTAAAACGCATCATCTGAGAGATAATATCTCCCGATCTATTACCTTTGTAGGAGAGGTGGGAGGCAACCCCCATTTCTGCAATCTCGTGCATCTCTTTTGTTCTGATTTGAATTTCAACAATCCCGCCATCACCGGTAAAAATAGTGGTATGAATACTTTGATAATCATTGGGCTTTGGACATCCAATATAATCTTTTAATCTCCCCGGAAGTGGTTTCCATATACTGTGAATTACCCCAAGTATCTGATAGCAGTCAGCAACAGATTCGGTGATAACTCGCATTGCGGTGATATCATAGATTTTTCCGATATCCCCATCTTTTCTCTTTAATTTTTGATATAAAGAATAGAGGCCTTTTATTCTAAAACTTGTTTTAAACTTAGTAAGTTTTGCTTTTGCTAACGCTTTTTTCAAGGACTTATCGAATTTTTCTAAAAATCGCATATCCCTCTTTTTTCTTTGTTTTAGAAGCTCAGCAGTTTCCTTGTATTCTTGTGGCATCAAAAAAGAAAAAGCTAAATCTTCCAACTCTTTGTGAATTACCCTCATTCCGAGTCTGTAAGCAAGAGGGGCAAAAATCTCGATAGTTTCTTTTGATTTTCTAATCTGCTTTTCTTCCGGTAAGTGTTCAAGGGTCCTCATATTATGAAGACGGTCAGCAAGGCGGATAATTAATACCCGAACATCTTCGGATGTGGCAATGAAAAATTTTCGTAAAGATTCAGTGTGTCTTTTCATCCCACGATATTTAAGTTTCCCTAGTTTTGTTACACCCTCAATAAGAAAAAATATTTCTTCGCCAAATTCTCTTTTTATTACTTTACCGGTTGCATCAGTATCTTCTATAACATCGTGTAACAAACCAGTTGCTATAACTCTTGCTCCCATTCCAAAATCAGCTAGTATTTTTGCAGTTTCAAAAACATGTGAAAAGTATGGATCGCCTGATTCTCGATACTGACCATCGTGAGATTTTAGTGAAAATTCAAAAGCTTTTTTAACCAGATCTTTGTCTTTTGAATCAGCGTGTTTCATTAAGTCAACCAACTCTTGAACATCAAATTTTATTTTTTCTTTTTCATTTTTGGTCATAAATTAAATTCTAGCAAAATTAGAATAGAATTACGAATCAAGAATCATGAATCAATAATTGTGAGTCACGAAAACAAATCCTTATCCTTGCCACATAAATTACGATAGTAATTTATGTGGCAAGGATAAGGATTTGTTAACGACTACGCAGTAGTCGTCTTTGCGAGCGTAAGCGTGGCAATCCAGAAAATAAAAAACACGGCTGAAGGCCGTGTTAAAAAAGAAGATACTTTGTTTTACCACTCATTTACACAGAGTTTATTTTTTTGGATAGACAAATCTAACATTCGTTTACAACCTAAACAATGGATGTGGTTAATACTGGGTTTAAACATACCGTAGTTTCTTTGTTCTTTTCTAAACCTGATAACCTTTTTTCTAATTCTTTTCATTTTTTCTCCAATAGATGTGTTGCAGTGTGGACAGGTTGTGTTTTCTATTTTCACACTTTCGGGAAAAAACGAACACCAAAAACGCATTTCTAATTTTTCAAAAAACCACCTTATTTTTTTCACAATATTCTCCTTATTTGGTTTTTATCTTTTTTCTAAAAATACTATAATCTTTATCTAAAAAATAAGCAAGCAAAAAGCTGTTAGCTGTAAGCTACTGGCTATTAGCTTATTAAAATTAGTTTAAAAATATAGATTTATACTATATAATGGAGTAATCATGAAATCGGAAAATAAGAAGCATATTCACCCAATAATTCGTGTAATTCAAGACATTACAGCTGTTTTTGTTGATATGGGTTTTGAGGTGGCTAGTGGGCCGGAAATTGAAGATGGATACCATAACTTTGATGCTCTGAATGTTCCCAAAGACCATCCAGCAAGAGATATGCAAGATACTTTTTGGCTTGAGCCAAGAAATTTAGATAAATTACTAAGAACACATACATCAGGAGTCCAAGTTCGTTATATGGAAGAAAATAAACCACCATTAGCGATTCTTGTGCCAGGAAAGGTTTTTAGAAACGAAGCCACTGACGCAACACATGATGCCCAGTTTCATCAATGCGAAGGGCTTGTGGTTGGTGAAAATATAACATTAGCTAATTTAAAAGGTACACTAGAAAACTTTTTGAAAAAACTTTTTGGTGATGATGTTGAAATTAGACTTCGTCCGGGGTATTTTCCGTTTGTTGAGCCGGGGGTTGAAATTGATATGGTTTGTTTTAAGTGTAAGGGTGATGGATGTCCTGCTTGTTCGCATTCTGGTTGGATTGAAATACTTGGTGCTGGTATGGTTCATCCAAATGTATTAAATAATGTTGGCATAGATAGTCGGAAGTATCAAGGTTTTGCTTTTGGTGTGGGGATTGACCGAATTGCGATGTTGAAATACGGAATTGACGATATAAGATTGTTGTATTCGGGGGATCTACGATTAGTAAACCAATTCTAATTTTAATAATCCCAAAATTGGTGAATTTCTTTGTCAGCTTCGTCGAAAAAACATTCACCGTACTAGGTGTACGGCTCATATTTTTTCTTCTCGCTTCCACGAACTTCACTCAATTTTAAAACTATTAAGTACTTGTTGGTAAAAACTATGAAAAAATATCAAGAACAAATTGATAACTGGTTTAAAGAACAAAATTGGGATTACTGGAATCCTTTGGCTATTGTAACGAGATTATTTGAGGAGTGTGGGGAATTTGCACGGGAGGTTAATCATGTCTATGGTCCAAAACAGAAAAAATTAGACGAAAAGAAGAAAGATATTGAAGATGAATTAGGAGATATTGTTTATACATTAATTTGTTTTGCAAATTCACATGGAATAGATTTAGATGAAGCAATACAAAAAAGTATCGATAAGGTAACTAAAAGAGATAAAGATAGATTTACTAAAACTAGATAAAAAGAAAAGGCCCCCGGTAGAAACTAACTACTACAAGGGCCCTCTTCATGGTTATATTAGTATAATATCATTAGGATAAAAATAAAGCAATATGAAAAAAGTTTACATAATTCATGGTTGGGAAGGAACATCAAAATTTTCTTGGGTTCCACATATAGCTAATTCTTTAAGGGAATTAGGTTTTGAGGTTGTTGCTCCTGATATGCCAAACACTGATGCTCCTGATATGAAAGAATGGGTTAATTATTTAAAAGATATTGCACAAGAAATAGATGAGGAAACAGTTTTTATAGGACATAGTATTGGCTGTCAAACAATAATGAGATTTTTAGAGAAGCAAGATAAAAAAGTGAATGGTTGTATTTTTGTAGCTGGTTGGTTTGATTTAATTAATCTATCAGATGAAGAATCTAAGGAAATCGCAAAACCTTGGTTAGAAACTCCAATTGACTTCAAAAAAATAAAGCAAAATACAGGCAAGATTACTACAATTTTGGGTGATAAGGATCAGTGGGTGCCATATGAAAAAACCAAAGAAAAATTCGAAAATAATTTAGGTGCGAAAATTATAACAATGGAAGGACGAGGTCATTTAGATGGAGAAAATGAAAAACTTCCTGAATTAGTAGAAATTTTCAAAAAAGAATTTATTAACTAAGCCCTAAACGCTAAGTCCTACAACCCTAATAATATGTTAATTTCATACAACTGGATAAATAAATATTTTGACAACAGATTGCCAAAACCAAATGAATTGGTGGAGATTTTGAACTCCCACGCTTTTGAGGTTGAGAGTGTTGAGGATTTATCTCAAAGATTTAATAAAATTGTTGTTGGGCAGGTTGTGGGTGTGGAGAAACACCCTGACGCGGATCGTTTAAGTGTAGCAAGGGTAAATACAGGAAGTGAAGAATTGCAAATTGTTTGTGGTGCCTCTAACCTAGAAAAAAATCAAAAAGTTCCGGTTGCTACTGTGGGAGCTATTTTACCTGATGGGTTTGAAATTGGAAAAGCAAAATTACGAGGCGTTGAATCAAACGGAATGATTTGTTCTGAGAGTGAACTTGGTTTAGCAAAAGAATCAGAAGGAATTATGGTGTTAGATGAAAGTGCAAAGATTGGACAAAATTTTGCTGAATACTTAAATTTAAACGACACAATTTTAGATATTGATGTTTTGCCAAACAGAGCCCACGACTGCCTTTCACATAGAGGAATGGCAAAAGAAATTGCCATCTTAACCGACCTAGAGCCAGAAATCAAAAAAAGTGGGGTACCTGGTACCCCACAAACCGACATCAAATCATCTATTGTTGTGAAAATTGAAGATGAAAAATTATGCCGAAGATATATTGCTGTTGAAGTTCAAAATATTGAGGTAAAAGAATCTCCTGAGTGGCTTAAAAAAAGTTTAGAGTCAATTGGTCAAAGATCAATCAATAATATTGTTGATGCAACTAATTATGTGATGTTTGACCTCGGTCAACCCCTACACGCCTTTGACAGAGAAAAATTATCGGGCGGAAAGATTATAGTTCGAAATGCAAAATCAGGTGAAAAAATTACAACCTTAGACAAACAAGAAGTAGAATTAGATGAATCTGTTTTGATCATTGCAGATGAACAGTCTCCTTTGGCAATTGCTGGAGTAAAAGGTGGAGATAAAGCAGAGGTGGATAAAAATACAAAAAATATCGTATTAGAATCTGCAAACTTTGACCCAACTAGTATTAGAAAAACTTCTCGTCGATTAAATATTCCAACAGATTCTGCTAAAAGGTTTGAAAACGAAATTAGCACCGAATTGGCTGGTGTTGCAATGGATGAGCTAGTTGCTTTGATAAAAGAAGTTGCTGGTACAAATGATACTCAATTTGGTGTTAAAAATGATGTTTATCCAAGAAAGCCTAATTTATACAAAGTGGGAGTTTCTACCGACGAAGTGAACAAATTGCTCGGTACAAATATTTCTGATAAACAGGTTGAAGAAATTTTAGATAGGTTTGGGTTTGAATATGAAAAAATTAACCCACTTGAAAAAGTTTTGGAATTAGCACCAACATTTGTGGGTGTGCCGTATAAATTAGGAGCAAGTGTTACCTATGACGCACCGAATAAATTTGATTGCTCATCCTTTGCTTCATACCTATTTGCACAAGCGGGAGTTTCAATTCCTAGAATTTCAATCGACCAATACCTACTTGGAGACCGGGTCTCCAAGTCTGGGTTGCGAGCGGGGGATTTAATTTTTGCTAATACGGGCGAAGGAAAAATTCATTATGAATCGGTAGAATTTTTGTCAGGCACGAAAATAGAAGAGGGGGTTGATCACCTAGGGGTTTATTTGGGTGACGGTCAGGTGATTCATTCTTCTCGTTATAACAAAAATGGAGTTGGGATAGGAAAAATTGAAGATTTCGATCAGTTTAAAAACGTTGTTGGATACAGGAGGGTGGTTGAAAAAGGCGCTAAACGGTATATGGTTACAATTCCATATGAGAGGATGGATCTGCGAATTAAAGAAGACTTAATTGAAGAAATTGGACGGGTTTATGGTTATAAAAATATTGAGTCAATTTTGCCGGAAAGTATTGGAGAGCCAAAAATCAATAAAGTTTTTTATTACTCCAACAAGGTTAGAAAGATTTTAGGAGAAATTGGTTTTAGTGAAGTGCAAACATATACTTTTGGTGATAGGGGTGAGGTTGAAGTACAAAAGCCTCTCGCGAGTAATTTAGGTTGTCTAAGGACTAATCTGACCGATGGAATTCAGAAAAGTTTAGATTTAAATCTCAAAAATGCACTGTTATTAGGACTAGATGAAATAAAGATTTTTGAAATTGGAAAAGTTTTTCCATCTATTGATAGTGAATATACTTCTTTTGCGATTGGTATTCGCTCAGCCAAAAAAATGAAGGCGTCCGTCATTGCGAAGGCGAAGCGTGTGGCAATCCAGGAAGTTATAAGTATCTTAAATAGTGAATTAAACATTGATTTGAAAGCGGAGGAAAAAGATGGAATTTTTGAAATAAACTTTGACGAGTTGGTTGAAAAACTTCCCGAATTAGAAAATTATGATGGTGTATTGCCAAAAGAGATCGGTGAAGCCATAAAATATCAAAAAATTTCACCCTATCCATTTATGTTAAGAGATATTGCTGTTTGGTTGCCGAATGATAAGAATTCAGATGATTTATTGGCAATAATTACAGAAAATGCGGGAGATTTATTGGTAAATACAAAATTATTTGATACTTACGCACCCGAGGGCGAAAACAGGACATCTTATGCTTTTAATCTTGTTTTTCAATCAGGTGAAAAAACTTTAACCGATGATGAAGTAAATAAAATTATGGATAAAATTACGAAAGAGGTTGAGAAAAATGGTTGGGAAGTGAGGTAATTTTAAGACATTTAACAATTGATATGTGACATTTGACAAAGGTATCGATAGAGTATCGATACCCTATCGATACCTTTTTTGGTATAATTTAAATACTATGAATAAAACTAGAAAAATAGGTAAAAATAGTCAGGGAACCTATTATGTTTCTTTGCCAAAAGGTTTGATAAAAGAACTGGGTTTTCGCGAAAAACAAAAGGTAGTAGTCAAAAAAAGAGGAAAAGGAATTTTGATTGAAGACTGGAAAGATAAATAAAAAACGGTGGGTGTCGGACACCCACCGTTTTTGTTTTTTTGATTATTCTTCTGCTTACCTGTTTCTAATTAGAGGTGCTTGTTGTTGCTTGCTCCGTTAGAGGTAAACTGCTGGAAGCAGTTGTAAGCTCTAATGGAGGTGTTGTAGTTGCGACTGATGGAGTGGCCGTTGGTGTTTCCATAGCTTCATCAATGTGAACGTTTACAACAAAAACAATTTTATTATTTTCTATATCATAAATTTCCATTGCCGGCATATCTTCTGTCCATTCAATTTCATTTGCTATCATATATTCTTCTAGAACTCTGTACATCTTTACCGGAGCCAACATAAATGACAACATATTTTTGTATGGGAATTCTGCTACGATACTTTTTGTTTTGGGTAGCGTCTTTACCATATAATCTTCTGTTGTTGTACTCAATTTTTGAATATCAGCGTCATTGATAATACTTCCCACCTCACTTCTTAATTTGTCTTTATCGACTATTGCTGGATTATCTAGGTAAATACCAAACCCAACTTGATCAGTAATTTCTTCTGAAAGTAGAGCTTGATAAACTTCATCCATTGTAGATGCAACTTGTGTGTAAGGTCCGACATATTCTTTATAGGCAACAGCGTAAGGACCCATCTCTTGTTCTGTTACTTCATAATTACTCAAACATCCCATATATCCAGCGACCAAAAGGAATAGAATAATTAAAACAACAATTGTGTAAATTAATTTTCGCATAATAAATTATTTTTAATTTTTTAATACCCCATTATAAACTCTAAAATGATATAATTGCAACCATGAAAAGAGATGTTTTAATCTATCAAGCAAAAAATGGTGAAATAAAATTTCGGGGAGATTTTAGCGGTGATACTATTTGGGCAACGCAAAAACAAATTGCGGAGGTTTTTGGTGTGAATTCTCAAGCTATTACAAAACATATTGGAAATATTTATAAAGATAAAGAGCTAGTAGAAAAACAGACTTGTTCCAAAATGGAACAAGTTCAAATAGAGGGCAAGAATAAGGTTAAAAGAAGACTAAAATTTTATAATCTAGATATGATAATCTCGATTGGTTATAGAATTAATTCCAAAAAAGCTACAGAATTTCGTATCTGGGCAACCAAAACCCTAAAACAACATATTACCAAGGGCTACACAATAAATAAAAAAATGATTGGTAAAAATTATGATGACTTTATGAAAGCGGTTGAAAGTGTACAAAAGTTGTTACCAAAAAACGACTTGATATCAAACGAAAATGTTTTAGAGCTTGTGAAAACTTTTGCGAGTACCTGGTTTTCTCTTGAAGTCTATGATGAGGGTAATTTTCCCAAAAAAGGTTTTACTAAGAAAAAAGTAAAAGTGCATGCAGATGAATTGTATGAGGTGGTTTCTAGCTTTAAAAAAGAGTTAATAAGGAGAAAACAAGCGACTGACTTGTTCGCACAAGAAAAGAAAAACAAAAGCCTCGAAGGAATTTTGGGTAATGTTTTTCAGGCGGTTTTCGGTTCAGAAGTTTACCCAACAATTGAAGAAAAGTCGGCACATTTATTATACTTTGTAGTAAAAAATCATCCATTCAACGATGGCAACAAAAGAACAGGAGCTTTTTGTTTTGTATGGTTTTTAAGAAAAGCAGGCTTGCGATTTGATGGAAAAATTACACCAGAGGCTTTGACTACGCTAACTTTGTTGATAACAGAATCAAAGCCAAAAGACAAAGACCGTATGATCGGGCTGGTTTTGTTGTTGCTAAAAAAATAATTTTCTATGAAAAAGATATTGAATGTACCATATTATTCTCAACACAGAGATGTGAAAGACGGATATTGGAGGTTGAGAGCTTGTGGTATTTTGTGCCTAAAATCCATTTTAGATTTCCACTTGGACCCCGGGGTTCCAAGTGGTGTTGATGAATTTGTAGAGATGGCAGATAGGAAAGGTGCATATGGTAAAAGCGGATGGATTCATCAAGGTTTGATTGATATCGCGGGCGAGTTTGGTTTGGAAATGGAAAGAAAAGAATACAAGTCAGATGATCTGAAAAAATCTGAAATGCTTTTGGAAAACGGAATCAATAGGATTGTTGATTCTATAAAAAATAATAAACCAGTTCTAATCTCTGCAATAAAAAGATGGAAAGAAAAAGATAAATTTCACATGATTGTCTTAACTGGTTTTGAGAATGACGAAAAAGGAAATTTAAAAGGTTTTTACTATAACGATACCGATTATGATGACGAAGAGGGAGGGGGTTTATTTGTTGATATAAAGACATTCAAAAAATATTGGAGAAGATTAGCTATTTTTGTGAAATAACCCCAAAATTGGCGATATTCGTTTCTTTTTTCTCAAATTTCCGTTTACTGTAATTGAAGAGGGTTGGCTTTTTGTTGACCAAAACATTTTTTATTGGTATTATTCTAGTAGAAAATAGACAATAAGATAACCATGAATTTTTAAGGAGGTGGAATCGTGATACCAAATTATTTTTTACAACAAAGCGGTTTTTTGTATGAGCCCTGGATGTATGTCTATGTTTTTATAATTGTTTGGGCTGGACTGGTTGCACTTACTGGGTTAACAGCAAGGCTTCGTCGAGAGAGAACAGAAATACCCAGATGGTTAATGGTAATTTGTGGGTTAGGAATTTTTTCCATGATATTACCTCATAGTTTAGTATTTCTATCATTTTTGATTATTGTGGTTATGCCCTCACTTTCAGCTCCTAATGGTGCTATTGCCATCAGCCTCTTATTTTTCTGTTTCAGTTATGGGCTAAGTATCTACATAATGTTTGTCCCAAGAAATGGGAAGTGTTAAGTGATTATATAAGGCGGATTTCAGCTTGCTGAAATTTGCCTTTTTATTTGGTAATCTTTGGTATTTTGTGCTTTGTGTTTTTTAATTTTAGTGGAAAAAATCATGGAAAAATCTATCTAATTTTGGTATAATATACCCAACGAAAGCATTGAAAAATCTAACTAAAAAGCAGTAATGCTTATTTTATTTTTAAATAATTTTTTTCTAAAAACTAAAAACTTTTTAACTAAAAACTAACTTTATTTATGCCAAAAAAATCTGAAACAAAAGCAAAAAAAGCAACCAAAAAAACTAGTGGTTACGGAGCAGAGGACATCCAAATTTTAGAGGGTTTGGAGCCGGTACGAAAGCGACCGGGTATGTATATTGGTACTACTGGACCAGAAGGACTTCACCATTTGATTTGGGAAATTTTTGATAACGCTCGTGATGAAGCAATGGGTGGTTTTGCTGACATAGCCGAGGTTGTTTTGTTGCCAGGTAATAAAATTAGGGTAACTGATAATGGGCGAGGTATTCCTGTTGATAAACATCCTAAAACAAAAGTGTCAGCTTTGGATACGATTATGACTACTCTTCATGCTGGTGGAAAGTTTGAGGGGGAGAGTTATCAGGTATCTGGTGGTTTGCACGGAGTGGGTGCTTCTGTTGTGAATGCTCTTTCTACTTACACCAAAGTAGTAGTTCATCGAGATGGAGCAGAACATATGCAAGAATATGCACGAGGAAAAAAGAAAAAAAATGTAAAGAAGGTTGGAAAGTCTAAATTAAATGGAACAGTTGTAACCTTCGAAGCTGACCCGGAAATTTTTGAAACTATTGAATATAATTGGAAAAAAATTGTGAATCACCTGCGACAACAGGCTTATTTGGTTAAGGGTATGCGTGTCGTGGTAATTGATGCTAGGGAATATGAAGGAAAAATCGATGACAGTAAAGTTTTGTTTTTTAAAGAACTTGGTCTCGATGTTCCATCTGAATCTTTCTATTTCGAAGGTGGTTTAATGTCCTTGGTTAAATTCTACAACCAAGCTCAAAAGCATATCCACAAAAACATTTTTTATGTAGAAAAAAGTCCTGACGGAGTAGAATCAGTGGAGGTAGCTTTACAATACGTTGACGATATTTCACCCCGATTAGTTTCTTTTGCTAATAATACATCAACATCCGAGGGAGGAACTCATTTAACTGGATTTAAAACTGCTTTGACTCGGACTCTTAATTCTTACGGAAGAAAAAATAACATTATCAAAGACAAAGAAGGAAACTTTACTGGAGATGATGTTTTAGAGGGTATTACAGCAGTAATTTCTGTAAAATTGAAAGAAGTTCAATTCGAAGGACAAACTAAGTCAAAACTTGGAACTGTTGAAGCTCGTGGAATGGTTGAATCTGTGTTCGGTGAGGCTTTTAATGCTTTCTTGGAAGAAAACCCAGATGATGCAAAAAAGATGATAAATAAGGTTATTCTAGCTCTTAGGGCGCGAAAGGCAGCTAAAGCAGCTAAAGATAGCGTGTTGAGAAAAGGTGCACTAGATGGCGTGACTTTACCTGGCAAATTGGCTGATTGTGCATCAAGAAAAGCAGAAGATTCAGAATTGTTTATTGTAGAGGGAGATTCTGCTGGTGGTTCTGCGAAACAGGGAAGGGATAGACATACTCAAGCAATTTTGCCGTTACGGGGAAAAATTTTGAATGTTGAGCGAGCAAGATTGGATAAGATGCTAGCTTCACAAGAAATAAAAAATCTTGTGGTAGCTTTAGGAACTGCAATTGGAGATACATTTAATCTTGATAAATTGCGATATCATAAAATTATTATTGCAACCGATGCCGATGTTGATGGAGCTCATATTAGTACACTTCTCCTAACTTTATTTTATCGATACTTTAAACCATTAATTGAGGAGGGGTATATTTATCTTGCTCAACCACCTTTGTATAAAATTAAACAAGGAAAGAATTTGGAATATGTTTACACAGAGGAAGAAAAGAATGAATACCTAAGGGAATTAGGGGTTGATATAACAGACGAGCTGGATGAAATAGACGAGGGTGGGGAAGAGGTTGAATTGGAAGTAAAAGAGACAAAAACTAAAACAAAGAAAGATATTAAACCGAAGAGTACAAAAGTCCACATTCAACGATACAAAGGTCTTGGTGAGATGAATCCAGAAGAGTTGTTTGAGACGACTATGGATATTGAGAGAAGAATTCTGAAAAGAGTAACTATTAGCGACGGAGAAGAAGCTGATAGGGTATTTGATAAATTGATGGGGTCAGAGGTTGCTCCGAGGAAAACCTTTATTCAGACCAACGCCAAAATGGCGAATATTGATGTTTAGAAAAATAAGCCCAAAATAGAAATTTTGTTTCTATTTTTGACTATATTTTTCTTAACCCACAAAGCTCGTTAAGAAAAATATAAAAAAAGAGGTAACACTTCTAAGAGTGTTACCTCTGTACAACGAAACTGAACTAAATCAGCTTTTAATCCAGTACCGGATTAGCCAAGCAGATGGTCCAGTTTACCGGCCTTGGCGTCAAGAACGAGCTGGCTGATTTCAGACTGTGAGGCCAAATATACCAGATTCAGTCATGGTGGTGCTGATTGCAAAATCAGCATCATCGTCTTTGCGTTTAGCGAGCTTGCTTACTGTGACGCAGGCATCGGATCCACCGGCACAACAGGTGTGTGTTTCCAGAATGTCCGGGGAAATTGATACAGTTTGACCGGTTTTCTTTACAACAATGAATTTGTTTTTGTCCTTCATAAGGACCTCCTTTGGGCTTTTTGCCCATAAAATTGAAAGAACTTTGGGATTTCTCCCGTTTTGTAAAAATCACCACATTGGTGACACGAGAGTATATATTAGCAAATAAAAAATATTTTGCAAGTTTTTTGTGATAAACTTATTTAAGTTAACCCCGTTAGAGACTTTATGTTCTATACTTATATAATAAAAAGTAAAAAGGACGGTAGATTTTACACAGGTGCTACAAGTGATTTACGGAAACGTTTTAAGCTACATAATGATAATAAAGTTATAGCAACAAAAGGCAGAGGTCCTTTTGTGTTAATATACTATGAAGCATGTCTTAGTCGAGGCGATGCTTTTGCAAGAGAAAAGTATTTAAAAACAGGAATGGGTAAGCGCCATATTAGAAATCGCTTAAAACGATTCCTGTCTCTAACGGGGTGAAACTAACCAAAACAAATTATCTTATCTACCAAGACTGCGGGAAAAATGCGTGGTTGAAAATGCATAAACCTGATGTATATTTTGAACACCCCTTGTCTGCGTTTGAAGAGGGAATTATTGAGACTGGAAATGAGGTTGATGATATGGCCCGAAAATTATATTCGGGTGGTATTGCAGTAGAAGATAGATATGACTTTGGTTATACAAAAGAATTGATTGATAAAAGAACCCCTATTATTTATCAACCCGTTTTTGAAAGTGATAAATATCAAATCGCTTGTGATATTTTAGTGTGGAATGAAGAAACTGAAAAATATGATATACACGAAGTAAAGGCTTCAACTGCTGAGAAAAAAGACTCTAAACCCAAAAAAGCTAAAAATGAATTATATATGCGAGACTTGGCTTTTCAATATATAACTATGAAAGATGCTGGTGTTCCGGTTGGAGATTTGTATTTGAGAAGGCTTAATCCAGAATATATTCGGCGGGGTGAATTAGATGTTCATGAATTTTTTACAAAAGAAGATTTTACAGAAAGGGTTTTGGAAAGCAAAGAATTGATTAGGGTAGAAATGAAAATTGCTTATGACTATCTAATGCAGGATGAAGAGCCGGGAGGATATTGTTCATGTATTACGAAGGGACGAAATGCTCACTGCACGACTTTTGCTTATTCAAACCCTCAAGTACCTAAATATTCTGTACATGATATCTCGCGCATCGGAATGTCGAAAAGAAAATTAGAAGAATTGGTTGATAATGGTATTTTTGATATCCATGATGTACCAGATGACTTTGAATTATCCGAAAAACAACGAAATCAAGTTGATATGACAAAAGAGATGGATGAAATTTTAGATCGAGAGGGGATTGAAGATTTTTTGGATTCTTTGGAATACCCAATTGCTTTTTTTGATTATGAAACTTATCCGTGCGCTATTCCGCGTTTTGATGGGTATAGCCCATATAATCAAATTCCTTTTCAGTTTTCTGTTCATATTTTGGACGAGCCGGGGGGAGGATTGAGACATGAAGAATTTATTTATACAGATACAGATAATCCAGATGAACCAATGATTAAAGCTTTGCAAGAAAAATTACCAGAAAAGGGAAGTATTGTGGCTTGGTATGCTTCTTTTGAAAAAGGAAGGAACAAAGATTTGGCCAAAAGAAATTCTCAATATGCTAAATTTTTAGAAAATTTGAATGACAGAATTGTAGACTTAGAAGATCCTTTTAAAGCGCAATTTTATGTTCATCCAGAATTTAAAGGAAAGACATCAATTAAATATGTTTTACCCGTATTAGTGCCAGAATTGTCTTATAAAGAATTGGATATTCGGGAGGGAGCAACAGCATCCAATACTTGGAATCAAATTGTAACAGGGGAGATAACGGGCGAAGAAGCAAAAACACAAACAAAAAATTTGTTGGAATATTGTAAGTTGGATACACTTGCGATGGTGGAAATTTTTAAATGTTTAAAAATTTCAAGGAATAAGGAATAAGGGTTAAGGGATAAGTAAAAAGTCGTTTTGCCTTTGGCAAAACGACCTCAGCGATTTTCAAAATTTATTAAAAAAGAAGCTTGACAGATGATGATGATGATGATGATGATAACCTGTATGCAGGTTAAGTTGCAATTTCGTTGTGAAATTGTGTTTTTGAAAAATATTAAATTAGGAGAACGCGATGAAATCAATTATGTTTTCAATGTTGTTAATGTTGTTTGCCGTACCTGTTTTTGCTGGAACTACGGTTATGATTGACTTGGAGCAGTTGCCAGGAGAGACTGCAAAAGCAGTTTTGGCAGCAAAAAAGAAGGTAAATGAAGATTTGCCAACAACTCCAGAAAAGGCAAAAGAATGGGCGGAAGTTGGGGAACAAATTGGAGAGGCAATCGCTGCTACAGCAAAGGCTCTCGGTGAAGAGGTAAACGATTTTGTAAAAACACCCGTAGGAATGGGAGCAGCCTTGCTTGTTATTTGGCATGTTGTTGGTCCCGATTTGTGGGGAATTGTTGGTGGTATTCCGGCATGGATTATTATGTCCTCAATCATTCTTTGGTCTTTTCGTTACTTTCATATGTCTAAAAAGATTAAAGAAAAAGATGAAAAAGGAAATGTGTCTGTGAGATACGAAAAGATGCATGATTTCGTATCCAATGAATCAAAAGCAGTTTCTGGTATTTGCCACGTTGTATTGTTTATTGCAAATACCATTACATTTGCTATTATTGTTTTCTGATTTTAAAAAGTCGTTTTGCCTTTGGCAAAACGACTTTTCTTATTTCTTATTCCTCTTTTCTTATTTCTCCAATGATGACTCAATCATCGCTTTCACAGCCTCATATGGTTGAGCTCCACTAATCACAGTTCCGTTTCCATCCTTATCAACCAAGAATGAGTGAGGTGTTCCCCTAACCCCCATTTCTACACCTGCTTGTTGTACATCATTAACTATTTTTGCTATTGACTCGTCAGTTAAACAAGTATTGAAAGCCTCCACATCTAATCCAATAGTTTCAGCGATAACAGGAAGTTGAGCTAAGTCTAGGCCATCATTTGACATTGTCTGGGTAAAGATTGCATCAAGATAAGCCCAAAATTTTTCTGCTCCGCCTAGTTTTCCAGCGCATTCAACAGCGATAGATTCTTGTCGTGCATTTTGGTGAAGTTGGTCAAGGGGGAAGTGTCTAAATACAAGAGCTAATTTTCCATCTGCTCCATATTCTTCCATTAGTTTTTTCGTAGTAAAGTGGAAGTTTTTACAATATGGACATTCAATATCTGAATATTCCACAATAGTTAATTCTGCGTCTGGGCTACCAAAAATGTAATCATTTTCGGTGATTTCAATTTTTACCTCCTCATTGCCATTGTTATCTGGTTGATTTGGCTCCGAACCATTATTTGAGGCAACTCCCCAAGCAATCAATCCGCCTGCAATCACAATAGCGATTGGTGTTAAGATGTTATTGTTCATATTTTTGTTTATTTTTGTAAATCTAATAATAAATATAAGTGTTAGTAGTATAGCAGAAAATGAATCAAGAATCACGAATTATGAATCATGATATTGAAAATTGGTAAATGAAAATTCACTTTTTACTAAAAAAGTGACTGGCTCATTCCATTATCTTCTTTTTCCTCCCATTCGCTTGTATCAATATCAATTTCTTTTATTTTGTGAGTAATTCTATCTTTGTATTTTAGTTTTTTATTTTTTAATGCGTAATCATAAATTTCTTTGGTGATTTTAACATCATCAAGACAATATTTTTCAATTTTATCTATTTCACCAGAATTCCACCATTTTATAGCATCCAAGCCGTTACCTGATTTGTTGATACCAAGAGTTGCTTCTGCGATTGTGTCTAATTTAATTCTTTTGCCGAGAGAGTTTTTGACTTCTTTCAGCAGGTCAAGACTTTTGATATTAGTTAAATCGCCATGATAATATTTATTTAAAATAGGAATATCAAAATGATCAGAATTATAACCAATTAGCACATCAGCTGATTCCAAAAGAGGCCAAAGTCTATCCAAATCGTCATGCATAAATGTATCGTATTCGTCAGTTTCGGTGTCGTAGGTACAAAGCAAAGACACATCTAAATCAACCGGGTCGTTTGAACCGACATCTTCAAAGGTATTTCTAGTTTCTATATCAAAAATGATTTTTTTCATAAGTTGTTAGATTGTATCAAAATAGGACCAATAAAAAAAGCCCTCGACTAGTATGTGTATTGTAATTACGCATAAGTAGTCCGTCAGGGCTTTTGGCGAGTTTGTTCTTCGGGTTGCCCTCCCGATGTTGGTGCACCATTTCTCATATGCATACAGCCTGATGGATAATGATGCAACAGAACTTTGTTCTGTTAATTCTGCCAACCGTAGCTGGCATGCAAGAACATTCCATCCGGAATTAATACTTAATATTAATTCAAGTGAACTTCATGAATTTGCCTCCTTGTAGGCGCTTTCATATTTCTTGTTAGCTTATATACTAACATATTATAAATATTTGTCAAGTAGATTTGATTTGTTTTTCTCATATACTTTAATATATGAGAGGGGTATTAGAATTATATAAAAAAGAAGGTGAGACGCCGTTGGAATGTATTGAACGATTTAGGGGTGAAAATCCTGAGTATAAAAACGAAAAAATGACATATGCAGGACGACTTGATCCGATGGCCGAAGGTGTTTTGTTGGTGCTTGTGGGGGATGAATGCAAAAAAAAGCAAAAATATCTTGGTTTGGATAAGGAATACGAATTTGAAATTCTTTGGGGATTTCAAACAGATACTTATGATATTCTTGGTATCCCACAAATCTCATTCTTACATTCTCGAGAATGTAAGAATGAGAAAATTAGTAAAAATCTATTCTCATATTCTCGAGAATATGAGAATGAATTGATTGGTGAATTAAAGAAAATCAAAGGAAAATCTATGCAAAAATATCCCCCATATTCTTCGATGACAGTAAAAGGAAAACAACTTCATCAATGGGCGAGAGAAGACAGGTTGGATGAGATTGAAATTCCGGAGAGAGAAGTTGAAATATACAACATTGAATTTTTAGGGAATAGGGAAATTAATTCAAAAAATTTATTAGAAAATATTACAGAAAGGATTGAAAAAATATCAGGTGATTTTCGACAAGACGAAATAAAGAAAGGTTGGAAAGATTTGTTAGAAAAAAGTCAAAAAAATTTTTTGATTTCTAAATTTAAAATTAAATGTTCAAGCGGGACATATGTTAGGGAAATTGCAAGCGATTTGGGTGGCAAGTTGGGCGTAGGAGCAGTAGCTTTTTCTATCAAAAGAACAAAAATTTTTTAAAAAAAGATTGTAAAATAGTAGGGGTCCGACCTCTACTATTATTTTGCAAAAAACAATTGACTTAACATAGCTAATTGTGATATATTGTTTTCGGAAAGTAGTACTGGTTTAAAAAATAAAAATAGGAGAGAAATATGAAGAAAAACTGCGTTTGTGTGGAAGAAGGGCAAGAAGTTGTAGTTTCAGCTCCGGTTGAAGGAGTTCAGTATCTGCAAACTTGTATTGGGGTGGTTTCTGATGGGGGTGTGAAATTATCTCCCAATTCAGAACCAATTAAGGGATGCCCTTGTCATCCTGATGAGACGGGATATCTCAATCAGTATGGTTGGGATAGTTTTCTTCGTAGTATGAATGTTATGGGTCGGGTTGTTTACTCTGGTCTTAAATCAAAAGATGGTAAGATCGGTGTTGTTTCTTTTTGATAAATCAAAAGAATTATTTAAACAAGGGAGAAAAAATGGAAAAGGGTAGATATATTGTTGTTTCTGTAAATATTCGTGGTATTGGAAGAAAGACTTGTATTGTCAGAATGGCAGAAGGTGGAAAAGTTTTTATTTCTGAAAAAGAAACTCTGAATAACTTTACCCCCCTGCAAGATGAAACCACCTACCTCCAAACATATGGTTGGGAACCTTTGGTTGAAAAAATGACCATGGATGGTCGAGATGTTTACTCCGGCTTCAACGGTCGGGGTGGTTCCGGAAAAATTACACGGGTAGAGCCGTGTAAAAATATAAACTAAAACAAAGCCTGTGCGGGTTACCGCACAGGCTTCTATTATTTTTATTCAAGTTATTTAAATTCGGTGTAATAAATTATTTCTTGTTACGAAATCAGTCAATACATCCTGCTGGGCGACAAAACGGATAATATCATCCATTGTGATAATAATAATTATTGTCAGAATCATAACAAAAATTGTTGTTATGATTTTTTGTTTGGTTTGTAGTTTCGTTTCTACCCAAAGATTATATAAAACAACAATGGCTGAAAGACTAATGGTGAATGGAATGATGAGGGTAATGACAAATATTGCTCCCCAGAACATATATGCTAATCCAAGAAGTGGAGTAGATAATCGGAATGTATAGAATAAAAATTTTATTGCAAGGATAATGTTGTCAAAGTAATAAAAAGCAGAGTATAAAAACAATAATAGATATGGAATCGTCAAAAAAGAATACCAATTGTTTGCAAAATAGAAATTGGTTAATTTTTTTCTTAAATTTTCTTTTTTTTCTTCGTCTGACATAATAAGTAAGGTTTTAATTATTTAACTTTCAATTGAGTTTTTCTGGCCTTGTCGACTTTTGGAAGTTTAATTGTAAGAAGTCCGTGTTTTTCTTTTGCAACTGCGTGATCGATGTCTACCTCTTCCGGCAGTGTTATTGTTCGTGAAAATGAACCCCAATACAGTTCTTTTGCGAAATAGTCATCTTGTGAAATAATATGTTTTTCTTCCCTTGTCCCAGCAACTGTAAATGTATCTCTTGTAATAGAAATATCTAAGTCATCTGGGTGAACTCCCGCAACCATAGTTTTTACCACGATACTATCTGGGGTTTCGTAAACATCAATAGCAAGTTCACAATCTGTCGACTCTTCTTCTGGCCAACTCTGTGTTTCTTCTGCGTTTTCTATTTCGTCCACTTTTTCTTCTTTTGGTTCATCAAAGGCATCGAATGAGTCGTTTTCATCCTCTATGTTTATAGCCCCGGTTAATTTTTCAAAAAATGATTTCATATTTCACTTACGAACGAAGTGAGTTAGTGAAATATGACCCAGCTGTATCTTTTATAAAATTTATTTTATAAAAGTACGGCTGTGGTTTGTTTCCTAAATCACACGCTCTATTATTTATAATTTAAACTATTTTTTATATTTATAACCCTGTTAAATACGATTTAACTCCCTACGGTCGTTAAATCTAGCTTTCAGATTTTTGATAAGATTAAAAAAGTAAAAATTTTTTAATCTTATCAAAAATCTGAAAGGCTGATTAACAGGGTTAAGAAAAATATAGTCGCTGTCGCTCCTTATTTTTCTAAACACCCAGGTTTCATTCTCTTAATTCCCTCAAGAATTAATAGTATTACGATCGCTGCTACCCAAACTAACACAAAAACATTTAGAATTCCGTCTTTACCAGTATTAATTATAAGAAAATTAAACAATGTGTGCAAACCAACAGCGAGGATAAATCCAATTAGCCAAAATAACATCTTTTGCCACATTGTTTTGCAATATGCTAGGGAAATTGCTATACCGATAATACCTGATGAAACTGCGTGAAGAATTGTTGCTCCAATAAATCTAGTATTGGTTACTATGATTCCTTTCATAATTTCACCATCACTGAAAATCTGCCACAAATAAAGTGAGTTTTCCATTGCTGCAAAGCCAAGAGCAATCGTTATCATATAAATAACAGCGTCGATTGGTTCGTCCACAAATTTTTGTCTGAGAGCGGTAAAAAAGGCAAAAAAGTATTTCAAAAATTCTTCTGAACAAGCTAGCAAAATAAGTGTTGGTAAGGTGTATAAATAATGACCACTTATAAATTCTTTTTGTAGTAGAACAACAATAAGAGCTGTTAACATTCCAGCTATAAAGGTTGTGGCTATAAACCTTTTGGGTTCAGGATGAAGTCGATCTGCCCTGAGCCAAAACAAAAGCCAAATGATTGGTGGAATCATACCTCCAAAAAATGAAAGAAGTAATGGGGTTGTCATATTAAATTTAGTATATAGTATCCTTTATTTAGTATTAAGTGGAAAACAAAAACCCCACAACAATTTAATTGTCGTGAGGTAAGGTGTTAGGGGATTCTTGTACCGCTGTCTCCCTCCCATTTTACATCTGAGTAAAATTCACTTCCATTTTGTAGTAAGCCATATACAAAAACTTTGTTTCCTGGTTTTTGTAACATGCATTTCTCTAGCCAGACCATTGAAGGTGTACTTTGCTGGGTAGATTCGAAAAAAGAATAATTACCAGCATCTGTCTTTACATCTATTCTACATGATTTTTTATACCCCCCGTCTTTTTTAATGGCAACATATGTTATTGTGGCCTCAATTGGCTTGGCATTATTACGCCAATAGATTATCGATTTGATATCATTGAAAGCACATCTACCTATTAATAAAACAATAAATCCCAAAATGAAAAATGTAATAATATGTGCAATTTTCTTATTACTCATGCATACCCCCATTCTTTGTATTTTGTTTTTTATTTCTAACTCTAATACTACATACACCTACTAAAAAATCAATAGATGGTGATAAAATTTTCAACGGCTCACGGGTGAGCCGTTGAAAATAGCTCAACAAAGCCATAAAAAGCTTAAACGGCTCAATGAATTGAGCCGTTTAAATTTTATGTTTTTATTGAGTTGGCCAGTTTTCAATCATAAGCAATCCCTTTTCTTTCTTAGGAAAGTCTTTCCAAATCTCTTCTGTAATAAAAGGCATAAATGGATGAAGTGTTTTTAGGACATTTTCGAATATTTTCAAAAGCATATATTGTTTATTAGCTTTATCTTCTGGTGTTGTTTTATCAAATAAAGCATCTTTGGATTTTTCGATAATATCATCTGCCAATTTATGCCAAACATAATGATAAAGTTTTTCTGACGTCAGATATAATTTATATTCTTTCATTTCTTCTGTTATTTCTTCAATATGGAGGGTGTGGTCTTTCAAGACTGTTGTTTCGTAACTACTTAAATTACTTGTATCGAAACCATCATAATCAAACCCATCCACATTTGAATAAATAAATCGAGCAATATTCCAAATTTTATTAGCAAATTTTTTGTAAGCTCTAGTTTTATCTTCGTCGAATTTTATGTCTTGTCCAGGAGCAACAGCAACTAAAAGAGCCATTCGTAATGCATCAGTTCCATATTTATCAATCATATCAATTGGGTCGATTGCATTACCAAGAGATTTTGAAAACTTTCTATTTTGTTTGTCTCGAATAAGTCCATGGATATAAACAGTTTTGAATGGAATTTCACCAACTAAATAAGTAGACATCAAAATCATTCTTGCTACCCAGAAAAAAAGAATATCGTGAGCAGTTTCAAGTAGGTCTGTTGGGTGGAAATTTTTCAAATCAGGAGTTGGGGAGTATGTTTGAAAACTTGCTTCCGAGGATATTTTTTCAAATTTTGTTTGAAGCGAAGTAAAAAACTTTGAGGAATATGGAAATATTTTGATAAGTTTTTTGCAAGCTTGCAGACAAAATTTGAGAAAATAGAGCCGGAATGAAGTTTTTGAACATGCTCCGGGCCAGCCAAGAGTAGAAAAAGTCCACAACCCAGATGAGAACCAAGTATCGAGCGTGTCAGGATCTCTTTCCCAACCATCCTCTTTAGGTGCTTCAATTCCAACATAAATTTCTCCGTCTTTGTGCCAAGCTGGCATTTGATGACCATACCAAATTTGCCTTGAAATACACCAATCATGAAGGTTTTCGATCCAGTGATAGTAAGTTTTATTAAATCGATCGGGAAGAATTTCAACTTCACTCGATTCAACAGCGTTTCGCATCAAGTCTTTTAGACTCATTCCATTATGACTATCTAATTTTTTGTTTACATCAATAAACCATTGTAGTTTTGGTAAAGGCTCAATAATTGCTCCGGTTCTTTCGGCGGTAGAAATTGATTGTTCAATTTCTTCTTCTTTTTCCATTAAATTATTTTCTTTCAACCAGTCAACAATAATTTCTCGAGCTTCCAGAACTTTTTTTCCTTTCAACTTTTCACCGCAGTTTTCCATTTTAGCGTATTCATTGATAACTTGTTTCATCGGTAAGTCATTGTTGATTGCCATTTGTTCGTCAACTTTTGAATGAGCAGGTGTTACTCCCAAGGCACCCGTTCCAAATTCTGGGTCTACTTCACGGTCGGCAATGATTTTTATAGAAAGTTGTGCCCCGCAAAAATCTTTAACCTCAAATGTTTGTCCAACAAATTCTTTATATCTTTCGTCATCCGGATTAACAGCAACAGCCGTATCGCCAACTTTTGTTTCAGGTCTTGTGGTGGAAATTGTTATCGGGAAATCTTTTGAATATTTAAAGGTATAAAATATCGCTTTCCTGTCTTCGTGAACTACTTCGTCATCTGAAATAACAGTTTGTCCTTTTGGATCCCAGTTGATTACTTTGTCTTTGCGATAAATCAGTCCATCCTCATACATTTTTTTAAATGCAGTTTTGACGGCAAAATTTCTTTCATCATCTAGTGTGAAAGCCATTCGCGACCAATCCAAAGAAGATCCCATCCTTTTCGTTTGAGAGATAATGGTTGCTTGCGAGTCCATTGCGAATTCGTTCACTTTTTCCAAGAATTTTTCTCTACCTAAATCGTGTTTTCTGATCTTCTTTTTAGCGAGAAGTTTTTCTACTTTTGTTTGGGTGGCGATGGCGGCGTGGTCGGTACCGGGTAGCCAAAGAGTTTTTTTACCAAGCATTCGCTGAAAACGAACAACGGTATCTTGAATAGCCAGCATATCAGCGTGCCCCAGATGAAGTTTACCGGTTACATTAGGCGGAGGAAGAACAATAGAAAATGTTTCTTTTCTATCACCGGGTAGATTATCAGGATTAAAATATCCTGAATCATTCCATTCTTTATATATATTTTCCTCAACTTCTTGGGGGTTGTAGGGTTTGGTGTACTTATTGTTCATAAAAAGATTTAGGATTTATGATTTAAGAATATTAACAATATCAAGCATATCATTTACTAGAAATCAAAAAAAGTGTTGACATTTTCGGTGTTTTACTATAATCTAAAATATAGAAAAAATGTTTTCGTAGTATTTTTTAAAAATGATACAAAAGGAGAGAAAAATGCAAACATTAACAGATCATGCCCACTCAATAATCCATCATGTAGAGCCTGGTAGGGCAAAAGACTTTTGCAGGGTTGGTAAGTTTGGTGGTTCGTTTGGGGTGGATGTTTTCTTTTTAGAAAAGAGACATGTGCTTATAACCGAAAGAGCAGAAAAAATACTGAAACAAGCCGAAAAAATCAGAAAAATAGCTATCGACAATGGTTGTAAAGATGTCTTAGATGTTCTCGAAGAGAGGGTTTAAAATAGTTTTTTGTCTCAATTTATAGAAAAAAGGAGAGAAAAATGACTGAAAAAGAAGAAAGGTCAGGGGATAATAAGATTAAATTTTTTCGTCACTGGTATACTGTATTTCCGCAGTTTGATGATATTGAGTTTCTGGAAACATGCTTGGTGCATGTGTATGCAAACACTGAGATTAGGGCGCAGGTTGAAGTTTCCCCTATTCAGGCTCTGGGTGTTATTTCAAAAGCATTTGATTCAAAAGTTTTTGAAAATGCTAATGGTTGTTGGGAAGGAGATTGCCCAAACACTGCTAATTGTCCTGTTTGGGGAAAACTTTCTAAAATTTTACGAGATGAAATTCTGTTCATAAAGTTGGTGCAAGAAAGTTTAAAATAATTTTTTATCCCAACTGTCAGATTTTTTAAGTGTTCTCTAAAAAACCGTTCTATATTGGGCGGTTTTTTTGTTTTGAAAAAATATTGAGAGGTGTTATTATTTAAGTATAAATTTCTGGATTGCCACGCATTAAAATGCTCGCAATGATGAATAGTATGATAAAAACTCATATCAAAAATTTTTTTGAAAAAATGGATCGTTATCGGATGGCGGTTGATTTTTTGATTTTGTTGTTGATGATTTCGGTTGTGTTCATTTTTTGGTTTGGGTTTGTGACTATAAAGAATCTTAAATTGGTCAATGTTAATTTGGGGCAAAAATTAAGTCAGCTAGAAAATAAAATGGCTTCAACAACAGTTGAAATTCAGGAAGATATTGCCAAGACCGAAACATCTTTGACACAAGCTTTGAGTGAGGAGGCCAAAAACAGACAACAACAGCTTTCAGGCGTGCAGTCGGAAGTCGGAAATATTACAGGAACGGTAACCACTTTGGAAAAATTAAGTAAAACCGATCCCGAGCTTCTTCAAAAATATTCAAAAGTTTTCTTTTTGAATGAACATTTTGCTCCAGCTAAGCTTGTTGAGATTCCTGAGGAATATAAATATTATGAAAGTCGTACATATCAACTTCATGATAAAGTTTGGCCTTATTTAAGTACTATGATGAATTCGGCAAAAGCCGGTGGAGTGGAGCTGTATGTATATTCTGCTTATCGTTCTTATAACACCCAAGAAGCTTTGAAGGGGCAGTATACAGTAACCTATGGCGCAGGGACAGCCAATCAGTTTTCAGCTGATCAGGGATATTCTGAACATCAACTAGGAACTACTGTTGATCTTATTACGACTGGAATTGGTGGAACCTTGGAAGGTTTTAAAGGTACCTCTGCTTACGGCTGGCTGAAGCAAAATGCACACAAATTTGGATTTACTCTTTCTTATCCTGAACAAAATGGATATTATATTTTTGAACCGTGGCATTGGCGGTTTGTTGGGGTAGAGTTGGCAACTTATTTAAAAAATACCGGACAAAGTTTCTACGATATGGATCAACGAGATATAGATGAATATCTTGTTAATATTTTTGACTAAGAAAAACGAATGAAAATAGATTTCAAAATAAAAAAGAGTAAAGGCTTCACATTACTAGAACTTTTGATAGTTATTGCTATTATTGGTATTTTGTCTTCAATTGTAGTGAGTTCGATGAATAATGCGCGAGAAAAAGGACAAATTTCAAAAGTTGAACAAGAATTACAGAGTATAAAAACAGCAATGGAAATGATGCAGATTGATACAGATGAATGGCCAGGACACCAAACTCCTTTCGAAATAAATACAGGATCAGATAACGAAATAGAAAATATAACTGGGTCGACTGCTGGATTGGCAGGAACAGATGGCGTTTATCCTAATTGGCAAGGGCCGTATATTATTCAGGACATTGTCGATCCTTGGGGGAATTATTACTTTTTTGACACGGATTATGATTTGAACAGAGGTGTTGGTCCGGTAGTTAATGGTGCAGTAATTGGTTCCTATGGACCAAACGGAGTAGGGAATAATGTTTATGATTCGGATGATATAATCAAAGTCTTAGCGCAATAATAATTTTGTTGACAATAATTTTTTCTTTGTTAACATTATAAATGAATAAGGTTTACAATAGTTAACTTATTAACTTTTATGAAAAAAAATAATCAAAAAAAATATTTTTCTATCCCTGAATTAGCTGAAATTCTTGGGATTAGTCGAACTGCTGTATTTAATAAAGTGAAAAAAGGCCAAATTCCTGCTGATAGGGTTGGTCGGTCTTATGCTATTTCATCAGATTATGTCACAGATATGCTCAATGGAATTGAAGCGAAGGAATTAAGTATTTTAAAGAAAAAAGAAATTGAAAAAATGGTCAAGAAAATAGTAGAAGAATATGGAGAAACACTTAAACTTTTAGGCAGAGAGTAATTATGATTATAAAAAGATTAACAATTGCTGATATAGAATATGTTGCTTATAGGTTAGCACAGGAGACAATGAGTTGGGATGAGCCAATTCCTGATTTCAGTACTAGATATACAAATTCTTTAGAACGTTCAATAGAACAACCTTTTCAGACATTTGGTGGAAAACAATTGTATCCTGGTCTTGTAAAAAAAGCGTCGATCTTATTTTATTTGATGGTAAAAAACCATCCCTTTCAGAATGGAAATAAAAGGATTGCAATGACAACATTATTATATTTTTTGATGAGAAATAAAAAATGGATTAAAGTTGATAGTCAAGAATTATACAATTTTGCTAGATGGGTTGCTGAAAGTAATTCAAAATTAAAAACTGATACTGTTAATGCCATAGAAACTTTTTTAAAAACTTATATTGTGGATTTTAAATAAAATGTTATTTAATTCTCTCAGAGTTGGACACTTCCTCGCCCTAAGATATTTAAAAGGAAGTAATTACGGAGCAAGTGTTCTAATTATTTTTATAATGCTCCTTATATTTCTGAATCTCACCAGTATTCGGGGTGTTTTGATTGGTCTTCCGGAAGGAGCAAGAACTGCTTATAAAAATCAGTATGCTGGTGACGTAATTATAAAAACCCAACCAAATAAGAGATATATTGAGAAGTCGTCACAGATTGAAAAGCTTGTTGAGAATATTGATGGTTATATAAATCATTCTAGTAGGTATATTGGAGGTGGAGTTGTCGAAGCAAATTACAAAGACAGCAGAAAACAAACTGAAATTGCTGACAAAACTTCTGCTCAAATAACAGGAATCATTCCTTCTGTTGAGAGTGGTGTAACTAATTTACCAAGTTATTTAGCGGAGGGCGAATATTTATTTGATGACGATTATGGAAAAATTATGCTTAGTCATCGTTTGTTGGATAGATATACAATAGGTGGAATTGTGGGAGATGAATCGTTGGCCAATGTTTATCCTGGAGATAAAGTGAGAATTACAATTGGTGATTTTCAAAAAGAGTATACTGTAAAAGGTATTCTTGAAAGTAAAGTGGGGGAGAATTCAAGAAGAGTGTTTATGGTTGAAGGTGAATTGAGAAAGCTGTTAGGACGATTTGATTATAATGTAAACGAAATTGCTATAAATATTTCTGCTGACACAACGCCAGATAAGTTTAGAGATTCATTAAAAATCTTAGATGTGTCTGATTACGCAGTTGTTCAAACGGCGGATGAATCACAAGGTCAATTTCTGACAGATATTCAGGATACTTTTGCTATTTTGGGGACTGTTACCGGCCTGACAGGGATTGTTGTTGCTTCGATTACAGTCTTTATTGTTATTTTTGTATTTGCTATTTCCAGGCAAAAACAAATTGGTATTTTGAAAGGAATTGGTATTAGTAATTTAGCGATTGAAACTTCTTATGTTTTTTTGGCTGTTTTCTATGCGGTTATTGGGGTTGGCTTGGGGATGATATTACTTTATTTTTATATTAAACCTTATATAGATGTTCATCCGATAAACTTTCCGTTCAGCGATGGTATTTTGGTAGCACCACTAATCGATACTGGAATTGGTGTTTTGGCCATATTTGTTTCGACAGTTGTGGCGGGATATATTCCAGCACGACTGATAGTAAGTAAGAATACTATTAACTCGATACTAGGACGCTAGCCTAAGTCTTTGCGAGCTGTAAGGCAAAGCAATCTAGTCGTTGGCTTGCCTTGGCAAGCATAAAATTTTAAAAACATGTATTTACTTGAAACCAAGAAGTTAACTAAACAATATAAACTCGGCAAAACTATTGTTAAAGCAGTAGACGAGGTTTCTTTTAATGTGAATGTAGGCGAATTTATTTTGGTGAAAGGTCGGTCAGGATCGGGCAAGAGTACGCTTTTGTATCAACTAAGTCTTTTGGACAAGCCTACTTTTGGTAATGTTCTGGTGAACAATCGAAAGGCTTCTCAGTTTTCAGACAGGGAAAGAACTGCAACCAGACTTTCTACTTTTGGTTATGTTTTTCAAGATTATGCATTGATTCCAGAATTAACTGCACTTGAAAATGTAATGATACCTTTGTTAATGCAAGGTTGTGATTTTGGTTCTTGTCAGAAAAAGGGAATTGAAAAATTGAAAATGGTTGGTCTGGAGGATAGATTAAGCAACAAGCCATCACAGCTATCTGGCGGGGAACAGCAAAGGGTTTCGATTGCAAGGGCTCTGGTGAATGATCCAGAAATTATTTTTGCTGACGAGCCAACGGCCAATCTAGATAGCGTAACGGCAAAAATTGTTATGGATATTTTTCTTGATATTCATAAAAAAGGAAAACAAACAATAATAATGGTCACTCACGAAAATGGATATGATAAAAAAGTTGATAGGATAATTGAAATGGAGGATGGGAAGATAAAAAACTAAAAATTAATACCTTTGGGGGTAACACATAAGTATGCCCAATACTTTTTACTGAATCGTTGTTAATGTTATAATACACAAACAATGAAAACTTTAAAGATATTTATTTTCATATTTTCCTTGTTTATGGTAGGGGAAGTTTTTGCGTTGGACTTATTTCATACAGAGCAAGGTGTTTGGCGCGCAAAGGTTGTCGAAATTACAGAAACCAAACAAATAAACATTCCAGGAACTGATGCAAAAACTGATGTGCAAACTCTAAACATTCGTTTATTAGAAGGTGAGAGAAAGGGGGAAATTTTAAGACTTGAAAATGATTATATTCAATTAAAAGAGGGCGATAAATTTTATTTAAATTATCTTTTTACCGATCAAGGTGATGAAATTTTTTCTGTTTTGGAAGTTGATCGACGAGACAAGATGTTTATTCTTTTTGCTTTATTTGTTGTTACAATTTTAATTTTTGGAGGTTGGCAAGGATTTCGCTCTTTGCTTTCTTTGGCGGGAAGTTTTTTGGTGATTGGGTATATTTTGTTACCTCAAATAGTTGCCGGCATTTCTCCTGTTTTGATTAGTATTATAGTGGCCAGTGCTATTTTGTTTTTTGCAATATTTTTTACTCACGGTTTTAATAAAAGGTCGCTAATTGCCTATGTAGGAACGATACTTTCGGTTATTTTGACCGGTGTGTTAGCTTATCTGTTTATTGATTTGACATCTCTTAGTGGTTTTACTTCTGATGAAAGCATTTATCTTGATTTTAATACTGGGGGAACGCTAGATTTTTCAGGATTACTTCTGGCTGCAATTATTATTGGTGCGTTGGGTGTGTTGGATGATATTGCTATAACTCAGGTTGCTGTTGTACGAGAATTATTTGGTAGTAACAATAAGATAAGTAGTCGGGAAGTTTACCACAAAGCAATGCGAGTTGGTAGGGAACATGTTGGTGCTTTGGTGAATACTTTGGTTTTGGCTTATACTGGAGCAGCACTACCTCTACTCTTACTTTTTTCAGTTTCAGACAGTGGTGTTTTATCAATAATCAATCGAGAGATTTTTGCTACTGAAATAGTTCGTACACTGGCTGGTAGTATTGGTTTAATTTTCGCTGTGCCGATTACGACATTGTTGGCAGTTTTTGTTTTGAAAGAATGTCGAGAAAATTTAAAAGAAAAAGAAATTGGAAAAGTTTGTGGGTGTGTGAGTGAAAAATTAAACAGAAAAGAAAAAGAAGCGAATATAAATGAACAAATTCTAAATTTACTGAAAGAAAAAGAAAAAATTACTAACAACGATATTGAAAAACTTCTTGGTGTTGCAGATAGTACGGCAACCAAATATCTTCAAAGATTGGAAGATAAAGGAAAAATTAAACAAATAGGCACAACAGGTCGTTCTGTATACTATTGTTTATCTAATAAAGTGTAGCTATTATTTTACGGCTTAACAAAGCCCCCACACCTTCCATATCATCGTCTTTCAGACAACGCACAGTTAATCAAATTTTTAATATTTATATTAATGATATGAAAGGTGTTGGGGTAAACCACAAAAAACGCTAAACGGCTACGATTTTAAATCGTAGCCGTTGGGGTTTTGAGTTGATTACAACATTGTTCTCATAATTGTCTGGAATAAATCCCAGTCATTGATGCTTAGTATGTGATATTTTAAAAAAACTTTTTCTGTGTCACTCATTGTAACCTCCTTTTAGTTGAATTAAATAACTCTGAGTTACAAAACTATTCATACTGCTTTAAATTTTTCTTCTGTTTTTTAAGGAAAAATTTAAAGTGTCACGAGAATTTTCTGAAGTTTTTAGAAACAAAGATGAAAATTTCAGGAAATTCGTAGTAGAAGAGAGTTTTGTAATTTAGAGTAAATAAAGAACAAAAAACCCCATCTCTTCGAGGGTTTACAAAAAATATGTACTACTCTCATTCCTCGAAGAGTTATTAATACTATCTATAATTAAGCGACCTGGCTTATTCTCTTAATGAGACATTACAGTTGCGGGTCAGCCGAGGATTCTCACCTCGTTCGTTAACTATAAATATTTATGGATTTTTACTGAGTTTATTATAGCATAGAAAATAAATAAAACCCCAATACTCAGCCGTGTTGGGATTTAACTTATTCTAGCTCCGCCTGGTAGATGAAGTTAGAATCTATGTTATGTTGAATAGAGAATAAGAAAACCCGCTCAACGAGAACGGGAGTTCTTGTTGGCGGAAGTTGTAATATCTAAAATTGACATCTTTTCATCAAAAGACTTAATTTATCTTCGTAGGGAGCAACAAAGTCCATCCATGAGATTTTATTTTCTAGTTTTCCTTTGAAGTTTGCAAAAACTTTTAACGAACCATTGTCCCAAGATTTTTCACAAAGAAGACAGTCGGGACATGCATATACGGCAGAACCATGATAAGTGTTGTCTTCTTCATGCACCCATAGAGAATTTTCGTGGTTACATTCTAATCGTAATTCCCAAATTCTCTTTTTTGCTTTTTTTGTTTCTGCTTCTGCTTTAAATATTTTTTCTCTTTCTGTTTGTATCTTTTTTAGTAAGTCTTTCATTGATCCATCTCCATCTTTGTTTGAAAGTTAAGTATTTAATTTCTACCCAAAATATACACAAACCAACTAACTTTGTAAAGCAAAAAACGCCCCATCCTCTCGGAGGTGTCTAAAATATGGCTCAACGAAGTCGTTTGCTCCGGCGGTAGGACTCCTCGTCCCGCAGTTACTAAGTAAATTTTTCGTGCTTCGCATTCAAAAATAGTAAGTACTGCTGGACGCGGCGCGGCGACAAGCCTAAATTTTTTCTCCGCTACGCTACGAAAAAATTTATCTTGTATCATACTGCTCGCTAAAGCAAGTGCCTTGCGCCGTTCGAGTCCTGCCCCGAAGGAAAACAATAAAGTCCCAATATTTCATATTGGGACTTAATTGTTTTTGCTCCCTATAGTAGACAAGTTCAGAACACTAAACTGGAAGAAAATTAAAAGAGAATTAGAGTTTTCGGGTATTTTTGAGTTACTTGCGAAAGAGGAGTTTCAGAACTAATTTATAAAGTTTTTAAGTATTCTTCAAAAAATGCTTTATCTCTGATTATATTAAATGCAGTGTTGTAAAATTCAACCTCTCCATTTTTAACTTTTTGCTCTTGTTCTTCTAAAATTTTTAGAATTTCATCTTTATCAAACCAAACTACATTTAGCTCGTTTTTCTTTTCGTCTTCTGTTCTCGTGTCTTCGTTTGCTTTTTTAATTGTTTTCACAAGAAAACAAACTGTTTCGTATTCTTTTTTGCTTCTGTTTCTGAATTCGTGAATTCTACCAACTTCTTTTATCACTTCAACTTCAAAATTAACTTCTTCATCACACTCTCTGATAACTTCTTTTTCTAAATCTTCGCTTTCTGCACCGCCTCCAGCAAGTAAATAGAAATTGTGAACAGGGTTAGTAACAAAACCAAATTTACCCTCGCCATTTTGAACGATTGCTTTCACAGTAACTCTTTTTTCAAAACTCTCTGGAGTTTCAAATTCTGGATTTTTGAAGATATCTTTGTCTTCTAGTGTTGTTATATATTTCACAGAAAACATTGTAACAAAAAACAGGTGTTTAGGTAATATGTCTACCTAAACACCTGTTATAGAGATTTATATTTCAAACTTAATCCTCGGTAATGGTTTATCTAAAATTATTTCGTCCTTAATTATATCCATTACAGAAACGTAACAATTCGGAGGGTTTGCTAAATAGCGAAAATCTTCATCGCTTATATTTAACAAAGATTTCGCTATAACTCTTAAAGCAAATCCGTGGGTAAAAATAATTACACACTCAGGATAGTTTGGTTCTTTTCCTTCGGATAGAGTTTTTTGAGCAAAGAGATGAATTTTTTGAACAAACTCGGACGAGTTGTCTCCGTTAGGGAACTTGTAAAACAAAACACCTGCACGGTAACGCTCTTGCTCAATTTCTTTAAGGTTGTCCTTGTTGGTATCACCCCAGTTCAGGTTTCGGATAGACCTTTCATTTTGGATTTCAAACCTTATAGAGTTAAACAATGAGCAAAAAAGCTGTGTTGTTTGTAATACTCTGTAAGTCAAAGATGTAAAGACTTTTACATCTTCATAGTCCGAAATCAAAGGTTCTATTTTTTCGGCTAGTTCATAAACTTGCCTTTTGCCAAGTTTCGTTATTGGTACAGTCTCGTTTTTATACTTGTTTTTGATGTTTGGGTTGATATCCTCTTTAGATTGAGCGTGCCTAATTAAAATAATTCTTTTAAGCATTTCTCTGCTCCTACTTTTTATTACTTATGTAGTTGTGGACCGCATAAGTAAAGGTTTTCTCAAGGTTTGGTTTTTCAAATACTTTTTTCCAACAGTCCTTATCTTCTGTGAAGAAAAGGGATGATTTCTCTAGTGCGTATTGACCAAAGCTAACAAATTGAAATTCTAAAAGATAGAATTCGTTTTGTTTATTTGCGATGTCAAAAGACGCAAAAGGGACATTGAAGAATTTAAAAACCGCTTTAGCGTAATCTAGTAGTTCAGTTGGTGGCTCTTTTACGAACTCTAGCAAACCACTACCGCTGGCTCGGAAATCATTATTTCTGTTTCGTCTTTTCAAGACATAATACTTGTTATCGTAAACTAGTACCTTGTAATCGAAAGACAGTCCAGAGATAAAGTTTTGAGTTATAAATTTTTTTCTAAAGTTTGATATTGGCTTATATCCTTTACCACTTATCAAACCACCTAAAAATCTCCTAAGGTTGATGAGTGAAAAAGTGTAAGAAATGAGACCTGCCGAAAAAGTAGATTTCTTTTTTGACTGGCTGAAAAATACACCCCTACTCCTTGAGCCAGCACTCTGTTTAAGAACTACAGGTTCATTTTCTGCTTGCTCTTTAAATTCTTCCAAAACCCCAAACTTTTTTGTTTGTATGTTTTGAATAGGGTTAAAGCTAGATATATCCCTAAGTATTTCCATAAACACCTTGTTGTGATGAGCTCTAAACCTGGAAAAGTCAGGGATAAGGATTGCTCCTGCTAGTTGTAAACCAAGAAGAATATCCTCTATATAGTCTTTATAACTTAACTCAGGGTCTTCTGATGATTGGTACAATACAAAAGAATTTTTGTATTTTGATGACATAAAATCAACTTCCGAAAATTTTTCTATAAAGACTACATATCCTAAAAACTCAAACAGACTTTTTATTGCTAAAAAGTCCATACTTCCCGCAACTTCTTTTGTTGAAGAATAAAAAGTATTCCTATAATCAATCAAAAGAAAAATTGTTTTCTTCATCTAAAACCTCCATATATATAACTTATTGTAATGTTCTGTTCAATTTCCTGGCAAAAACATACCATACAGATAATACAGTAGTCAACGGTATTTGTTTAAAATTGGAAGAAAATTAAGTCTGAATTGGAGTATAGTGGTATTTTAAAGACGTTGGAAAACCAGAGACTTCAGAACTTTTGTTAGTTCTTTTAATAAATTATATTATTGAGTTTATCTAAGGTTACCCCAAAGAGTAACCTTTTAGGTGGTTAGTAATAAATCTTACGAACCTCTCTAGTCGTAGTAGCGGGATGTCTTTCAGCATACGCTTTAGTTACAATCCTACCAGTCCGACTATCACGATAAATAACTATCGTCCTAAATCGCTTAGTTTTAATCATAGCGTTTATGAATTAACTAATAATACCACTACTTTTTCGGTAGTGTGCTGAAGCTACAAAAGTAGGACACCGTTTCTCTTGAGATAACCTTAGATAAATTCAAAGAGCATCTTTCTTATCTTTATATTGAATTATATTGTATTGTAAAGTAAAGTAAATAAGAACAAAAAGTTATCTACATCAAAAAATTGATATGTAAAGCATTGTCAAGTATAATTATTAACAATGAATAAATATAAAATATGTTCATATCCGTTACAAGATGGTCGTTGGGGACCTGCTTTTAAAAAACCCGTTGTCTCAGATGGAAAATCTGCAACATTTTCAAGCCCTACTGAGTTTGGTATCTACTTTAAAACAAAAGAAGAGGCGGATGAGTATGTGATTTTTTATTTAAAAGAAAATGGAATAAATGAAATTGATATTTCTGATGAAAAAGAAAATAACGGCGATTATGAATTATAATAAAAATATGGAAAGAGAATTTTATACAGCTGAGGAATTGGCTGAAAAACTACGAGTAAACATTATGACGATTTATCGTTATATAAAGGCAGGAAAACTAAAAGCTTACAAATTGGGTAAGGAGTTTAGGATCGGTAAAAAAGAATTTAATAGTTTTTTAAAAAAATCAAAAATTATTAATTAATTAATTAATTAAAAATAATATGAAAAATTTTTTAGATACAAGAAACACAATAATACTAATATTGGTTGTTGTTGTGGTAGTTCTTATCACTTCCTATTTGAAAAACAATACGAATAATAGTGATAATAGCCTTTCTGGTATAGAAAGTAATCTTGTTAAGCTTAATAAGGATATGGAATTTTATAAATACTTGAGTATTTATAAAAGTTTGTTAGATGACGAAGAAAGTAAGTTGGTTGATGAAAGGTCTTCAAAAATAAATGAGGAGCTTGCAGATGAAGACTCTAAAATAGTAGAAGCACTGACTCTTTTTATTGTGAATGAAATTATGAAAGACGAGAATTCAAAAAAAATAATACTTGATTTAAAAGACAAAGTAGATGATTTGGTAAAAAAATCAGAGATTGACGAAAGTGTTTTATTTACCAAAAACACAGAGTGTGCAAAATTTTCTTCTGACATAAAGGAAGAATTATCAAAAAAATATAAATCAACATCAACAGTTACAGAAACAGAGGAATTAAATTTTATTTTTTATAGTCCCGAATTAAATACCTGTCTTTACTCTACTAGTTATAATTACGATTATTCTAATTATTCCAATAGAGAAAACCCCTATTATTCAAAAGATAGTTATAGAGTTTACGAGGTATCTTCAAGTAACCCAATACAAAAATATCCAAGTTATTATTATAAATATCCTTATTTAAGTGAAGACGAAGCTGATAAGTCTGCTGAAAATGGCTTAATTGGATATAAGAAATTTATTCTTGAGAATTCTGGCTATAACGCTAAATTATTAAAAGACATAAATTATTAAAAGTAATTTATGAAAGCGGTAATCTTAGCTAGAGTATCAACAGAAGGGCAAAGAGAGGCAGGAAACTCACTTCCTGCTCAGCCTGAACACAAATGAGTTAAAAAATAAAGGTAAGTGTATCCTGCGGATTCTGTTGAAGTAGGACTCGTCCCGCAGTTACTAACTATTTTTTTCGTCCTACGGACTCAAAAATAGTAAGTACTGCTGGACGCGGCACGGCGACAAGTCTAAATTTGAAGTAAAGGAGTATCGATAGGGTATTGATACCCTATCGATACCCCTTTACTTTAAATTTATCTTGTATCATACTGCTCGCTAAAGCAAGTGCCTTGCGCCGTTCGAGTCCTGCCCCGAAGGAAAACAATAAAGCCCCAATATTTCATATTGGGACTTAATTGTTTTTGCTCCGGCGGCAGGACTCGGTCACGAGTTACTAATTATTTTTTTCGTCCTATGGACTCAAAAATAATAAGTACTCTCGACCCCAGCTCGACTGTTTCTTTCACTTCGTTTCAGAAACATGCCTGCGCTTTTCGAGTCCTGACGCAAGGTGTGCAGACACCTTGCTCCGCTCGGATCCAAAACAACAAAACAGCCCTACAAAAAGTAGGATTGTTTTGTTGTTGGCTCCGGCGGCAGGACTCGAACCTGCGACCCAGCGATTAACAGTCGCTTGCTCTACCAACTGAGCTACGCCGGAATGTTACAATATTCAATTTTAAATTTAATTCCATGCGTAGTGATGTTTTTCGCAAGCGACTGTAAAAGGATTTGCTCTTCCCTTTATCGTCCTGTCTCACTTCGTTCGACTTGGACGATTTCCTCACTTTGTTCGGAACCACCTGAAAACCTTAAACGGTTTTCAGCCAACTGACCATACGCCGGAATGTTACAATATTCAATTTTCAAAATGAACTTCTATATCTTATCAAAAAAACAGAAAATGTGAAGAGTTTGGTTTTACTAATGTAGAGGTGGTATAATCTAATTATTAAAACTAATTCAGAACAATTATGAAAAACACAATTATTTTAATCTTACTAATTATCATCGGTTTTGGTGGGTATTATTTTTTAAAAAATTCATCGGAAAATCAAGAATCCCAAAATCAAATAAATACTGAAACAAATCAAAACTCACAGGCGACCACAACGGTTGAGGATAAAACAAAAACTATTATCGGAAAATCTGTTGGGGGCGAAGATATCGTTGCTTATCACTACGGAGAGGGGGAGACGGAAGTTTTATTTGTTGGAGGAATTCACGGAGGTTATGGCTGGAATACTGCTTTACTGGGATACGAAGCAATGGATTATCTAAAAGCTAATCCGGATATGATTGCAACGAGTACCAAAGTAACAATCATCCCGGTTCTAAATCCAGATGGTTTAGAAAAAGTAGTTGGTACAACAGAAAAATTTGACTCAACCACCGCACCGACAAATACAGAAAAAATTACAGAAGGTCGGTTCAATGCAAGTGAGGTTGATTTGAATCGAAACTTTGATTGCGATTGGGCTTCAGAAGGTAAGTGGCAAAACAAAACAGTTAGTGGAGGAACAGAGGTATTTTCAGAACCGGAAGCAAAAGCTATCAAAAATTATGTAGAAAAAAATAATCCAAGTGCAGTTGTGGTTTGGTATAGTGCGGCGGGAGGAGTTTACTCATCAAGTTGTCACAATGGAATTTTGGAAGAAACAAAAGACCTAACTAATGCCTATGCTGATGCGTCTGGTTACAAAGGATATGATGAATTTGAGTCATATGAAGTAACAGGTGATTTAACTAATTGGTTGGCTAAAATAGATATTCCGGCAATTAGTGTACTTTTGAGTAATCATGAAGATGTTGAGTGGGAGGAGAATAAAAAGGGTATTGAAGCAGTGCTAAATTACTTTGATAAATAATTCACCTTCGTCTTTGCGAGCGAAGCGTGGCAATCCAGGCTTTTGCTTGCTTTGGCAAGCAGAATATTTAGGTTCGCCAAGGCGAACCAACGTCTGGATTGCTACGCTTCGCTCGCAAAGACGAACCTCCTCAGACGGTTCGTCTTGAAGTTTAGTAAAAAATAAAAACCCCGTATAATCACAAAAAGTGATTATACGGGGGTGGGAACTGGTTCGAGAAGCATATCCCACAATTTGTTTACTTCTCGAGAAGACCACATTTTTCGCCCTCACCCACGGGTCTCCATACGGGGAGGTAGCTATCCCTGTTTATCCTCATTGCGACCGGGAAACGTCATTGCAATAAGACCAAGCTGTTGGCGGATACTAACCGGTGCCCGCTTGGCGACACCAGTTTGCCGGACCATCAATTTCTACGAGAAGTATAGCATACCAAAATTATTTGTCAAGCACTTTTTTAAGTTTTAAACTATGTCAAAAAATAAATTATTTATTTTAATTATTATTTTAGTTATTCTTACAGGAATAAGCTTTTTTGCATGGCAAAAATATTCTAATGAACCAGAAGAAATAATCGAGCCAACTTTTAAACAAGAAGTTATTGGAAAATCTGTTGAGAGTAGAAATATAGAGGCTTACACATATGGTAATGGCTCTGAACACCTACTCTTTGTCGGTGGAATTCATGGTGGTTATGAATGGAATTCTGTTGTACTGGCTTATCGGTTTGTGGATTATTTTGATAAGTACCCCGAAAATATTCCTGAAAATTTAAAGATAACTATTATCCCAAATTTAAATCCTGATGGAGTTTACAAAGTAGTCGGTAAAGAAGGAAGATTTTCTGGGGAAGATATTTTACCGGATGTTGATCAAACACTTGGACGATTCAACGCAAATGATGTTGATTTGAATAGAAATTTTGATTGTAATTGGCAAGCAACAAGTACTTGGCGAAGTCAGCCGGTTAGTGCTGGCACAAAAGTTTTTTCAGAACCGGAAGCCCGAGCCATCCGAGATTTTGTGCTCAAAAATAATCCAATAGCTGTTGTCTTTTGGCATAGTCAGTCAAACGCAGTGTATGCGTCTGAATGTGAGGGGGGAGTTCTTCCTAAAACACTTGATATTATGAATGTATATTCAGATGCTTCGGGTTACCCAGCAATAGATTCATTTGATGCTTATAAAATAACAGGAGATGCAGAAGGTTGGTTGGCTTCAATTGGAATTCCCGCTATTACAGTCGAACTCAGTACTCACGAAACGATTGAATGGAATAAAAATTTAGCAGGAGTAAAAGCTTTATTAAAATATTATGATCAATAATTGACTTTTATATTCTTAAAGCGTAGGATTAAATCAAGAATTATTTAATGGTAATTTGGTCGTTTTTTATTAGTTATCTAATAAGTTTGTGTAAATAAGCATTATGATATTATTGATAATATCATAATAGTTTGTATATTTTATTATGAAAAAAACCATTTTAATTATTATCATCCTGGTTATTTTGGCATTGATAATGTTTTTGATGCCGGTAAAAAATTTAATTGAAGATGATATAACATTAACAAGAATTGCATTTAGCGGAGAAAACTCTCCGCAGGGGTTGGTTTCCGTTCCTTTTGTTGAGGACAGTACCAAATATTCTTTTATTAATATTGCAATCGATTTTAATCAAGACGGAAAAATTGAAGCCTACGATATTGAGGAGGGTGTTCAGGAAGAGTGGATTGTTCAAAACATAGGAACAAGGGTTTTAAAAGACGAAGCAAATAATTTTGGTGTCTTTATTCCCGATATGGATATTGATACCCGAACTGATTTGGACGTAAAAATTCAGTTAAGTAAAAAAGAATTGAAAGATTATGAAGGAAAGAAGGTAATGCTAGATTCTCTTATTGCAAAAGTTGATACAGAAGATGTTGGCGAATATTACAGGCCTGATCCAGCAGGAGTACGAACCGGTGGTTTGCCATTTGATGCTTTAAAACCAACAGTTGCCTTTGCAAACAACTCTATTCCAAATACTCCACCAGTATCATCTGAGGCTGGGAATGAACTAACTGGTGCAGGTGAAGGAGAAGCTACAGCAGGTGAAGAAACGCCAACACCAGCACGTCCGAATTTCAATCAATTTCATCCCGGGGTGCCTGATTTAAATCAGGAAAGAAACGAATGTGTGCAGACTTCAGTTGCCAATTCGATTTTGTGGTTGGCAAAAGAATATAATTTTGAAGATAAATTACCAGCTGGTGGAAGTAACGCAATAATCAATGAACTGAAAAATGATATGAATTGGACAGCAAATGGTACAAATGTAGTGACAGATTTTATTCCTGGAAAAAATGCGTTTACTCGAAGGCATAATATCGCGATTGAAACTCATCAAGTGGGAGGAAGGTTTGATACTGGAATTGTTGCCAAGATTGCCGAAGAATTGAAAAAAGGCCAAGATGTTGAAATTGATATGGAGTATGGCCGATATTCTGCCGATGGAAGTTATCGTAGGGTTGGTGGGCATATGGTTACGGTAGTAGGTGCTTGGACGGCGGGAGATAGTCAATTCTTAGATATTCACGACCCACTTTCTAGAAGTTCTCGACCACTGGATATTTACAAAATAGACGGGACAAGGGTGATTAATTATGCTTATCAAGGTACTGCGGTAACATATATTCGGTTTGCAATTGCCGAATCCCCAATTCCACCTGCTGTTATAGAGACATCAACCACAACACCACCAGTAACAACTCCGCCCGAAGAAGACGAGGATGGTGAAGAGGGGGAGGGAGAAGTAGATGATGAAGAAGAAACAACTACAAGACCAACAACTACCGAAATGGCATTTGGGCATGTTGCGCCGGGAAGTCATAGTGAGGTTTATCTTTCTGTTTCAACCAACCCTGGAACTTCTGTAACAGCTTCATTGTCTGGACCGGAAGTTGAAAATACTTCACCGGTTACAATTGTTGCGGATAGTAATGGCATAGCTTACTTTACCTGGAAAATATATCAGTACGGAACATACTCAGCATCAGTTGATACAAATGGAGAAAGGACTATGGATTCTGTGTTTGTGGATTAGAAATTAGTTAGTGAATTATGAGAAAAATTTAAACGCCCCAGTGTTTTTAGCACTGGGGCGTTTGGCATTTGGGGGGAGGTTGTGTATAATTAACTCTGAATTAAGGAAAATTATAATTATTTTGAGTGTGTGGGTTAGACCAACATGCCCGTATTGAGTAACATCAAAAACTTTATTGATTGTTAAAAGCTTGCTTTTAACAATCAATAAAGTTTTTGATGTTTCAAATTTCTACGAAATTTGACTCAATAGGGCCATATTTTTCTAATTCGCTTCGCTCATAAGAAAAATATGGCAAAAAGAAGTACAGGTATTGAGAAAAGAAAAACTTCTCGATCTAAAAAAACAGCAAAAAGATTGATGGCTAAAAGAGAAATGTTGGTAAAGCGGGGGAAAATAAAATCTTTTGTTGAAGATAAAAAGAAAAACAAGAAATAAATTTCTTGTTTTTCTTTTTGTGATACAATTAATTATAGATTATTAGTAATTTAAAAAAAATATGTCTATTGAAGAAATTATTTTCTACTTATTATTGATAGATAGTGTTGGAGCTAATCTAGCTGTTTGGTTTAAATATCGAGGTTGGTATCCAAACTTTCTTTCAAAAAACTTTCCGTTAGTGAAAGGGTGGGCAGGATTGTATCTTGCGCTAGTTTTGTATATCTGGTACTTGACTTTTTAGGTGTTTTGGTGTTTAATGTAAGTAGATATTGGGATAACTTTAAAATTGAAGGAGGAAAAAATGAAGAAAGGACTGTTGTTTTCATTGTTGCTCGCTGTAATTTTTGTTTCGTGTCCAGATTTTTCACATGCCAATACCATCTTTTTTTTAAAAATGGACGTGGAAAATTCAACCCAACCGATTCTGGTCATTGTGGAAGAAATTCGTAGTACCGAAAGCGATGATGTAATCTGGGTCTCTTCCTGTCTCAGCCAAAAAGGTTTTGATGCCAGCGATTTTATTTCGGCCATTATGGATCGCTTTGATGAAGTTTTTGGCTATGGCCGAAGTTCATTAGGGAGGGATGTGTTTATTCCAGATATGGTAGTTTGGAAAGGTGAGCCGTTTGCACAAACGATTGTGTTGACTCCTAGGAATGTAAGGGCTCCTAAGGAGGTTTTGGACAAGCTCGAATCCGGCCTCGATATTCTTTTGGTCGGGGTTCAGAATCTTAGTGGTGAAATTTTTACCCGACAGGCTTATGTAGTTAACGTTCCTGAGGGTCTGTATAAAAATGTCGCCGATAAATAAATCTATACAATTGTTTTGGTGACGGCTTTCGTAAGAAAGCCGTCATTTTTGTTCTAAATCCTTTACTTTTTAGTTGTTTTATACTATTATCCCAATATGAATAAGAAAACATACATTATTATATTTATTGTTGTAATTGTTTTATTAGGAGTTTTCGCTTGGTATGTTGGTATGTTTGATAAAAAAGATGTTGTTTCAATTATTGAAACAAAAACACCAACAACTGAGAATATAGCTACAACAACAATCGAGATTTCAGATCCTGAACCAATTGTCGTTGTTAAACCTATTGTGCCAGTTCAAGAAAACAAACCAGCAACTTTGATGTCAATTTTGCCGTTACTGATGTTACTACTTGAAGCATTACAGGAGTTGGCGGTTGACTTAATCGATTTTAGAGACAACTATCTTCCAACAATAAAATAAACAAAACAAAAAACCGATTTTCGTTACCCGGCAACCTGCCTGTGTTGACCTAGTTGCCGGGTAACCCAAGAAAATTGGTTTTTTGTTTTATTGAATAAACATTGAGCAACTTGTTCTTAATTGTTATTATATAGATAGGTATTTAATAATTTTAAAAAGCGTTTAGCGTTTAGCGTTTAGGGTTGTAGTGAAAATAAAAAAATTTGCAAAGCAAATTTTCCCTATAACCCTAAACGCTAAGTCCTATACCCTAATTATATGCGAAATTTAAAAATACAAGCTATTAATATTGAAATGACTGATGCGATTGATAAATATTTTAGAGAAAAAATGAATAGCTTGGATAAATTTATTGACCAAGACGATGAGTCGGTAGAATGTAATGCTCGCGTGAGTAAATCTTCGGGCAGTAGTCAATCGGGAGAATTTTTTAAAGCAGAAGTGAGTATTCACACAGCAGGAAAAAATTATGGTGCTGTTTCTGAAAAAGATAACCTATATTCTGCAATCGACGATGTGCGCGATGCTGTGGTAAGAAAGATAACTACACATAAAGATAAAAAACAATCACTTTTTAAAAAAGGTGCATTAAAAGCAAAAAAAATATTAAGAGGATTTTAAATAAATAAGCGCTTAGGAATAAGGAATTAGGGGTTAGGGATGAATTTTGGCAAAGCCAAAATTCATCCAACCTCTTATTACCCCCTATTTCTCATTCCTTAGTCCTAAAAACATGAACAACATTTATTATTATGCAATAGCAGTTATTGTAATATTAGCAATTTTTATAATCCCCAAATTTATGGATAAATCAGAAAATAAAGAAGCTGAATTGGTGGGCGGGGCTGTTTCCGCTGAAAACCAATCTTATAATGGAGCAATTTTAAAAACTAATCACGGTAATATTGAGATTAGTTTTATGTCTAGCGATGCTCCACAGACAGTTAATAATTTTATTAAATTAGCCGATAGTGATTTTTATGATAATACAAGATTCCATCGCGTGATTGACGGGTTTATGATTCAGGGTGGCGATCCTTTAAGTAAGGATGAAAGTATGAAAGATAGGTGGGGAACAGGTGGTCCTGGATATACATTTAATGATGAAATTCATAAAAATAATCAAAATGTAATCGGAACTATTTCTATGGCAAATGCTGGACCTAATACAAACGGAAGTCAATTTTTTATTAACACTAACGACAATAATTTTCTTGATGACAAACATACAGTATTCGGAAAAGTTGTGAACGGTATGGATGTCGTAGGGAAAATAAGTAAAGTTGCCACCGAAGGAGCTGATAGACCGGTTGGGGATGTTGTTATTAGCAATATTATTTTGAAATAAATAAATAATTCCAAAATTGAGACTTAATAGACAATTCTGGCTCCTGAGAAATTAATTCTCAGGAGCTTTTCTGT
>CAZSPC010000003.1:0-13316 GCA_964608745.1 uncultured Candidatus Saccharibacteria bacterium
TATTGCAACAAAAAACTGGGGTTTCAAACCCCAGTTTTTGATATTAAGTCAAATTTTCTTGCAAAAAGTTTAATTTTGGTGTTAAATATGCTTGGAAATTAAATCAGAAAAATTAATAGAAGCGAAATGATAAGGAGAAGTTTGGATGAACTTAACGATTGTCAGGCATGGAGAAACTAGAGAAAATAGAAAGGGAATTGTACAAGGTCATTTAGATACGAGATTATCTTTGCTGGGGCAAGAGCAAGCTAAGAAAGTTGGTAAAAGATTAAGTTGTAAGAATTTTGATGTAGCTTATTCGAGTGATTTAACAAGAGCATTCGATACAGCAAGAGAAATCGTTGTTTACCATAATGAACTAACTTTAATCAGAGATTGTCGTGTTAGGGAGAGATATCTAGGTGTTATGCAAGGAAACTTTCGTCCTGAAAATCCTGATTGGATATTTGATCCATTGATGGGGGTAGAGATTGAAAAAATGTTTCGTTCAAGGGTGGAAAGTTTTTTATTGGCTATTGTTGATAGGCATAAAAATAACAATGTTTTGTTGGTATCTCATGGAGGAACGATTCGTATGCTTTTGCCAATTATTTATAAAAAATCTCTTACCGAACTTGGATTTTCTGGGAAAACCGATAATACAGGAGTTTATGAATTTGTGATCGGGAATGATATGAGAGTCTTAAAGACAATTACTTTTAATTGCACAAAGCATTTAAAGTTATGAGTCAAACTAATTCTTTACATCATACAAAACCATCGAGAAGTCGGTGGTTTTTTAATTTGTAATTTTTCTTTACTTACTACTTATACCTTATACCTCATTACTAGAAAACCAACTAAAAATTTACTAAGGAATTTCCTTAGTAAATTTTGGTTGGTTTTCCACAATTGACCCACACACCTTTGATCTAATTATTTTTAAAAATATAATGTTATTTTTCATAAAATCTGTTGTATTTTCAACATATATTAGGTTTTTAGATAATTGTGTTCGGAGAACGATTAGATTAAAGGTGTGTGGGTTGACAAATTAATTTCTTGACAAACTGTTTTATATAGTATAAACTGACTCCTAATATAAACGGCAAGCTACTTGATTGAGTTGTGGTTGGTCTCTAAACTTTTATAAGTGATTAACAAGTTACGCCACCTAGGCAGAAGGGTGGTCAGTTTATTTTGTTCACAACTTGCACTAAATAAGAAAATTTTTATAAAACTTCCGAACAGGAGGTATTTCTTTGTATCTGTGTATGTTTTAGCAAAATTTAATTTTTTAGTAATAATATGTCGATAAAACAAAAACGAGAACAAAAGTATTTCAATAAATACAAAGAGCCGTTGGCTGAAATGCCAAATTTGGTTGAAGCCCAATTAGTTTCTTTTGAAAATTTCGTTGAAAGTGGTGTTAAAGAGATTTTTAAAGAGTTTTCTCCAATCAAAGACTATTCTGAAAAGAAATTTGAAATGGAGTTCAAAGGCTTTGAGTTTGGCAAGCCTGAGCAAAATGAGTTTGAGGCAAAAGAAAATAAGGATAGCTACACATCAACTTTAACCGCAAAGGTTAATTTAAAAAACTTGATGACCGGAACAGAAAAAAACCAAGATATCTTTTTGGTTGATTTTCCTATGATGACTGATCACGGAACTTTTATTATTAATGGAGTAGAGAGGGTTATCGTACCTCAATTGTCGAGATCTTTTGGGGTATTTTTTACTGCTCAGATGATAAAAGGTAAAAAATATTTTGGTTCGAAAATTATTCCACAAAGAGGAGCTTGGGTTGAAATTGAATCAGAGGCGGATGGAGCAATCTATGTAAAGGTAGATAGAAAAAGAAAATTCTTGATCTCATCTCTTTTGCGTGTAATGACAGGAGAAGATGATGTAACTAAATTATTTAAGAATAAAGAATTAAATAAAGTAATAGAGCTATCAGCTTCAAAAGATCCTGCCAAAACCGCATCTGAGTCTTATGTTGAGATTTATAGAAAATTGAGAGATGGGGGTATGGTTGCCGCTGGGCATGCAAAGGAATTTGTTGATTCTATGTTTAGTTCTGAAAAATATGATTTATCAGAGGTGGGGCGATTTCAATTTAATAAGAGGTTTGAAAAATCGATTGATAAAAAAGCTTTGGCCGATAGGTTGGTATCGATGGATGATATGGAAATCATTTTGGGTAAAATTGTCGAACTTAATAATACACCCGGAGCTATGGAAGACGACATTGATCACTTAGGTTCGAGGAGAGTTCGGTATTTTGGGGAAATGGTACAACAAAAATTTAGAGTAGGAATGTTGCAAATGAAAAGAAATATTCAAGACAGAATGTCTATTATAGATACAGATGCTGATTTACCAGTTCAATTTATAAGTCCACGACCATTGCAAGCGAGGATCAAAGAGTTTTTTGCTCAAAACCAATTGTCGCAATTTATGCAACAGGGAAATATTTTAGATGAATTGGAACATCTAAGAACTCTTTCTGCACTAGGACAGGGCGGGTTAGTTCGAGAGAGAGCGGGTTTTGAAGTTCGAGATGTTCATTCTTCACATTACGGAAGACTTTGCCCGATTCAGACACCAGAAGGTCAAAACATTGGTTTGATTTTAAGACTAACTGCCCATGCGAAAATCAATCAATACGGAATGATAGAAACTCCTTATATAAAAGTAAAAAGCGGAAAAGTGACCAAAGAAATTGTTTATTTGAATGCTTTGGAAGAGGAAAATTATAACATTGCTCACGCTGGTGCTAATTATGATAAATCTGGAAAATTACTGGATAAAAGAGTAGAAGCTCGAAACACCGGAAAGCCTGTTTTGGTAAAGGCAAAGGATGTTGATTTTATGGATGTTTCAACTGGACAGCCTTTTTCAATTGCCACTACAATGATTCCTTTTGTGAATCACGATGATGCTAACAGGGCGTTGATGGGATCAAATATGCAAAAACAAGCGACTCCTTGTATTATTCCTGATGCTCCGTTGGTTGCTACAGGCGTTGAAGAAAGAGCGGCACGAGATACAGGAAGACTTATTTTAGCAGAAGAGTCAGGGACGGTTAGTGTTGTTGATGCTCAAAAAATAAAAGTAAAAAATACAAAAGGAAAGGAAAAGGAATATAAACTTACTTATTTAGATAGAACAAATGATAAATCTGCGTTTAGCCAAAGACCTTCTGTTGATTTGGGGCAAAAAGTTAAGAAAGGTGATGTGCTTGTCGATGTGTCTTCGTCTGACGGCGGACAAATTGCCATTGGACAGAACTTATTGGTTGCATTTATGTCTTGGTCAGGTGCTAATTATGAGGATGCGATTATTCTTTCTGAAAATTTAGTTAAAAATCAAAAACTTACATCTATTCACTTGGAAGAATTTGTTGAGGATGTGAGAGATACAAAGTTAGGGGCAGAGGTTACTACTCATGATATCCCAAATGTTGGTGAAGCAAAATTGAAAGACTTGGATGAAGACGGTATTATTCGGGTGGGGGCAGAAGTTGGTCCGGGAGATATTTTGGTTGGAAAGGTTACTCCAAAAGGAGAAACACAGCTAACACCAGAAGAAAGACTTTTGCGATCTATTTTTGGTGAAAAAGCCAAAGACGTAAAGGACACCTCTTTGAGAATGCCAGGAGGAAAGAAGGGGCGTGTTGTGAGCGTGAAAGTCTTTTCTCGAGAAAGTGGAGAAATTAATGAATCAGGAATTATCAAAAAAATCTATATTGAAATTGCAGAACTTCGAAATATTTCAGTGGGTGATAAGCTGGCTGGACGGCACGGAAACAAAGGTGTTGTTTCTAGAATTCTACCTGTTGAAGATATGCCTCATATGGAAGATGGAACCCCAGTTGATATTATCTTGACACCTTTGGGTGTACCTTCTCGTATGAATCTTGGTCAGATTTTAGAATTACATTTGGGATTGGCGGCTAATACACTAAATTATCAGGCGGTGGTCCCTCCGTTTATGGGGGCAACTGATGTTGAGATTAAAGAAGAATTGAAAAAAGCTGGATTTAATGAAAATGGAAAAATAAAATTGATGGACGGGCGAACTGGTGAGGCGTTCAATCAAGATATATCAGTTGGATATATGTATATCTTGAAATTACACCACATGGTTGAAGATAAACTCCATATGCGATCTGTTGGTCCTTACTCTTTGATCAACCAACAGCCATTGGGCGGTAAAGCCCAAGGAGGTGGTCAAAGATTTGGAGAAATGGAAGTCTGGGCTTTGCTTGGACACGGAGCTGCTCATATTTTGAGAGAAGTTTTAACTATTAAATCAGATGACATTCATGGAAGGTCAGCTGCCTTTGATGCAATTATAAAAGGTCGAAGAATACCAAAACCAAATATTCCTGCGTCATTTAATGTGATGGTGAAAAACCTTAGGGGACTGGCGTTAGATATTGAATTGAAAGATAAGGGAGAAGAATAAATTATTATAAAAGCTGATAGCTAATAGCCAATAGCTGATAGTGAAAAATTTGCCAAAGGTAAATTTTCCAACGAAGCTATAAGCTATAAGCTGCAGGCTATAAGCTTTAAAAAATTATGAAAACACAAAACGAACTAAATATAAATAACGATTTCAATTCTGTATCATTGAAACTTGCTTCTCCAGAAAAAATTCTTGAATGGTCGCAAGGTGAAGTTACTAAACCTGAAACAATAAATTATCGAACACAAAGAAGTGAAAAGGGCGGTCTTTTTGATGAAAAAATTTTTGGTCCAGAAAAAGATTTTGAATGTTATTGTGGAAAATACAAAGGCATTCGATACAAGGGAATTGTTTGTGAAAAATGTGGAGTAGAGATTACTCGTGCGGTAGTTAGGAGGGAAAGAATGGGACATATTGAATTAGCTACTCCAGTTTCCCATATTTGGTACTTAAAATCTATACCATCAAGAATCAGTACAATTCTTGGCTTGACAGCTGCTGATGTTGAAAAAGTAATCTACTTTGCTGGATACTTGATAAATAAAATTAATGAAGAAGAAAGAGAAAGAGTAATGAAGGAAGTCGAAATGGAATACAAATCAAAAGTAAAAATTTTAAAAGATGAGAAATCAAAAGATAAACTAAAAGAAGTATTTACTGGGGTAAAAAAAGATATTACATCAATTCAAGAAGGTGTTGTATTGGACGAGATTTCTTATCATAAATTTGCTCTAAAATACGGAACTATTTTTGAGGCATCAATTGGTGCCGAGGCAATTTACGATCTTTGTTCAAGAATAGATTTAGAAAAACTAATTACTGAATTGGAGATTAGAAAAGAAAAAGCAGGAGTAATTGAAAGGGTAAAAATTGATAAAAGATTGGGGGTAGCGAAGTCGATGTTGTCAGCCGGTGTAAGACCAGAATGGATGTTCTTGGTAAGAATTCCAATTATCCCCCCGGCCCTTCGACCGATGGTTGCATTAAGTGGTGGGCGACACGCAACTTCTGATGTAAATGATCTTTACCGAAGAGTAATCAATAGAAATAATCGTTTGAAAAAATTGCTTGAAATTAATGCACCAGAAGTTATTCTTAGAAATGAAAAAAGGATTTTGCAAGAAGCTGTTGATGCTTTGATTGATAATTCAAAGAGAGCAAATACAGGATTTGCAATGAGTCAGGCCCAAAGACGACCATTGAAATCTTTGTCTGATAATCTAAAAGGAAAACAAGGTCTTTTCCGACAAAACTTACTTGGAAAACGAGTAGACTATTCTGGTCGTTCGGTTATTGTGGTTGGCCCTAGTTTGGACTTAGATCAATGTGGTTTGCCTAAAAAGATGGCACTTGAATTATTTAGACCTTTTGTCATTTCTAAAATTCTAGAAGACGGGTTAGCCTTTAATATTAAATGGGCAGGAAGATTAATTGATGAGGGAGCTTCGGAAGTTTGGGCTATTTTAGAAGATGTAATTAAAGGAAAATATGTTCTTCTAAACCGTGCCCCTACTTTGCACCGACTTGGAATTCAAGCCTTTCGACCAGTTTTGATTGAGGGTCGAGCAATTCAAGTTCATCCGTTGGTATGTTCTGCTTTCAATGCCGATTTTGATGGTGACCAGATGGCCGTTCATGTTCCTCTTTCCGAAGAAGCTCAATTAGAAGCAAAAGAGATTATGGCTTCTGACAAAAATGTTTTGAAACCAGGAAGTGGACGACCGGTTATTTCTGCGAAACTGCTTGATATCGTTTTGGGATGTTTTTGGATGACTAGAATTATGGAAGATAAGGGAGATAAGACAAAATATTTCCCAAATCCTAACTCTGCTATTACCGCTTACGATCTAAGAGCGGTTGATTTTAGGGAGAAAGTAAAAGTAATGGCAACTGAAAATCAAAAATATGCTCAGTTTGAAGGTGGTGTATTTGAAACATCAGTTGGTAGACTTCTGTTTAATTCCGTTCTACCTTCAGATTATCCGTTTATCAATGATGAATTAACCAAAAAATCAATGAATGATTTGGTTGATGATTTAATTGACAAATATGGAACAGAAAGAATCCCTAGGATTTTAGATAAGATCAAAAATTTTGGTTTTCGGTATGTAACGGAAGCGGGAATTACTTGGGGATTAGACGATGTTATGGTTCCAAAAGGGAAAGATGAGATTATTAAAGAAGCTCAAAAGAAATCGGGTGAAATTTGGAATCAATATAATGAGGGTCTTTTGTCGGAGGGTGAAAGGCATCGATCAAATGTTGAGATTTGGCATAAAGCTAAATCTGACGTGGAGGCTTTGATTCCTGATTCATTAGATCCAGCTGGTTCTGTTTACGATATGCTTAAATCGGGCGCTCGGGGTTCTTTGAGTAACCTAACTCAGATGGCTGGAATGAAAGGTCTTATTCAGAATACAATGGGAGAAACTATTGAATTCCCAATTATTTCTTCAGCTAAAGAAGGGTTGACGCCGATTGAGTACTTTATTACTACTCATGGTTCTCGAAAAGGTTTGGCCGATACTGCCTTGAATACAGCTAAGGCTGGTTATCTAACCCGAAGATTGTTTGATGTAGCTCAAGATGTAATTGTTAATACAGAAGATTGTAAAACAAAGAAATTTGCTACAATAACAAAGTCTAGTTCAGCTGGGTTTGAAATTTCTCTTGAAAAGAATCTGAAAGGTAGATATTTAGCCAAAGATGTTAAGGATACTAAGGGTAAAGTGATGTTTAAAAAAGGACATTTTATTACAAGAGATGATGCTCGGGCGATGGAAGAGGCTGGTGTTGAATCAGCCGATGTTCGTTCACCAATGTCGTGTGAAGCTCCAATGGGAGTATGTCAAAAATGTTATGGAATAGATTTGGGAAGCAATGAATTGGTTAATCTTGGAGAGGCGGTTGGAACAATTGCCGCGCAGGCGATTGGTGAGCCAGGAACTCAGCTAACCATGAGGACTTTCCATGCTGGTGGTACTGCTTCTGTGGGTGGTGATATTACACAAGGATTACCTCGTGTAGAAGAAATTTTTGAACGAAGAGTACCAAAAGCTCCGGCGGTTATTGCTAGAATTGATGGTGTTGTTACAGAAGTAATTGATAACGGCGAAGAAAAAGAAATTACAGTTTTGGCAGAGGGTGACTCAAAGAAAAAACAAAAGAAGCGAGATACTATTTATCCTGTACCTTTTAGTCGAGTTATAAATGTGAAAGTAGGTGATGGTGTGAAGAAAGGTGATCTTATGACCGATGGCTCGGCTGATATTTCTGATATGTTTAAATATGCCGGAAAAGAAAAAGCCCAAGATTATATCATTGCTGAAGCAACCAAAATTTATGAATTGCAAGGAGCTTCTATTTCTAGAAAACATATTGAAGTGATTATTAAGCAAATGTTTTCAAGGGTGCAAATTAAGGATTCTGGCGATACTAATTTGGCTGTGGGAGATAAAATTGAAGAACATATTTTCAACACAGAAAATGTACTTACTGAAAAAGCTGGAAAAGAACCAGCCAAAGCCATTCCTTTGGTGCTAGGAATTACCGAGGTGTCGCTAACTCGAGAGAGTTTCTTGTCTGCCGTATCATTCCAAAATACAACTAAGATGCTCATTAATGCTTCGTTAAGAGGGGCAGAAGATAATCTGGCTGGGTTGAAAGAAAATATTATTATTGGAAAATTAATTCCTGCCGGAACAGGATACGAAGGAAGTCCGAAAAAAGAAATGATAGATGAATTACAAGAGGAGTTGATAGAAAAGTTTGAGGCTGAAGAAGAGAGTTAAAATTTTTAATTTTTAATTTAAAATTTTTAAACAATGATAAAATTATGAAATGACAGAATGTTTAAAACATTAAAAATTAAAACATTAAAAATTGTTTATAAATTAAAAATTATAAATTAAAAATTTTGTTGATGTCTTCAGATAATGTCAGCCAAATAAAAGATCGTCTCAGCATCGTGGATGTGGTTGGTTCTTATCTGAAGTTACAAAAAGCCGGAGCCAATCTGAAAGCGCCTTGTCCTTTTCACAATGAAAAAACACCATCGTTTTTTGTCTCTCCTGACAGGGGAACATTCAAATGTTTTGGTTGCGGTGAGGGTGGAGATATTTTTACTTTCGTGGAGAAATTTGAAGGAGTTGATTTTTATGGAGCAATGAAGATATTGGCTGAAAAAGCGGGGGTTGAATTAAAAAAAGAAGATCCTCAACAAGTGGATGCACGAAAAAAGTTATATTCAATAATAGAAGAAACAACATTGTTTTTTGAACAAAACTTACAGGATAGACATGATGCATTAAAGTATCTGAAAAACAGGGGGTTGGATGACGAAACAATAAAAAAATTTAGGATTGGATTTGTTCGAGATGAATGGCAAAGTATTTATAATTTTTTAAAGAGTAAAAATTATTCTGATGAAGAAATTGAAAAAGCTGGGTTAGTAAAGAAAAAAGATGGAACCAGTCGTTATTACGATCGTTTCCGAAGTCGGATTATTTTTCCGCTTTTTGATAGTTCGGGTAGGGTAGTGGCATTTTCGGGAAGAATTTTTGGTGAAGATGCGAATAATAGTGAAGTTGCTAAATATTTGAATAGCCCCGAAACAGATATTTTTCACAAATCGAAAGTTTTATTTGGTTATAATTTTGCTAAAACAGATATTCGAAAGAGAGATTTCTCAATTTTGGTTGAAGGTCAAATGGATATTATAATGGCTCATCAAGCAGGATTTACCAATACAGTGGCAACATCCGGTACAGCATTAACGCCTGATCATCTAACATTGTTGAGAAGGCTATCTAATAAGGTTATGATGGCGTTTGATGGTGATGAAGCTGGTTTAAGGGCAGCAAATAAAGGTGCTAAATTGGCTTTAATTGATGGAATGGAAGTAAAGCTGATTGAAATTCCCGAAGGAATGGATCCGGCCGATTTCGTTTTAAAAGATAAGAATGGCTGGATTGATGCCTTGAAAAATGCTGTACATATTGTAGAGTTTAATCTAAATGTATTATTGCAAAAAGGTTTAGATCAACGAAGGTTGGGGATTGAAATAAAAAATATTGTTTTACCTTTGGTTACTGGGATTAAATCAAAAATTGAACAGGATTATTTTGTTTCTCATATTGCGGAGAAAGCTGGGGTTACCGAAGATTCGGTCAGAGAAGAGTTGTTGAGTGTAGAAAAAAATGGTGATACATCATATTCTAATATTCAACAGCAATCACAAGAAATAAACACAAAAAACAGAAAACAAAAAGTGGTGCGAGAAATTGCCGGAATATTGCATTGGCAAAAAAATCACAAGAAGCCGACAGTTGATATTGAAAAAATAGAAAAAAGACTTGAAAATGATCTGGGGACAGATATATTGGAGAAAATTTTAACTCTTCCTGAAGGTGTTAAAAACGATATAATTTTTGAGGCCGAAAGCCTTTATACTGATGATTTGGGAATACAAGAAAAAGTAGATGAGTTATTTTCTCATTTAGAAGTAGAAATGCTTATTGAAGATAGAAAAGAGATTGAGTTAAAAATAGCTGGCGGAGAAGATACAAAAGAAAATTTGAAAAAGTATGACCAAATTTCAAAGAAGATTGAATCGTTGAAATAAAATTTTTATAAAAATTTTCAGATTTAAGATTTAGGATTTAAGATTTAAGAAAAGAAATTCGCTTCGCAAATTTTCAATTAAATTATTCTTAAATCCTAAATCTTAAATCATAAATCTTAAAAAATGGTAAAAACAAAACCAAAAAAGAATACTAAAGCTAAGGCTGTAAAAAAACAGACTAGCAAAGCTACTGAATCCGTTAAAAAGGCGGTGAAAAAAACAGTGGCTATTAAAACAAAGAAAGGTACAAAAAGTAAAAACACAAAAATTACCAAACAAAACACAAAAACCAAAACACAAAAAGTTGTAAAGAAAAAAGTCACTCAAAAACGAAAAGCAACCAAAGTGAAAAAATCTGTGACAAAAATAAAGCGATTAAGGAAAACAGATAAAGATAAAAAAATCAACAAACTTGTTGACCAAGGAAAAGATAGAGGGTTCGTCACTCATGAAATAATTTTAAAAGAATTTCCAAATGTGGAAAATGATATCCAAGCCTTGGACGAATTGTATATAAAATTGGATGAAGCTGGTGTCGATGTTATGGAAAGTGGGGGTATGTTAAGTATTGAAGACGATAATGTTTTGGATAAAACAATGGGTATAAAATATGATTCTATTCAAATTTATTTGAAAGAAATTGGTCGTTATAATTTACTTACTGCGGCAGAAGAAAGACAGTTAGCCCAAAGAATTGAAAGCGGAGATGAGGAGGCAAAAAATCTTCTGGCACGAGCCAATCTTAGATTAGTTGTGTCTATTGCTAAAAAATATATCGGAAGAAGCCCGAACCTTACACTTCTAGACCTTATTCAAGAGGGAAACCTTGGGTTGTTTAAGGCAGTGGATAAGTTTGATTGGAATAAAGGCTTTAAGTTTTCAACCTATGCGACTTGGTGGATTAGGCAGGCTATTACTAGGGCACTTGCTGATCAATCAAGGACAATTAGAATTCCGGTTCATATGGTTGAGACAATTGCTAAGTATAAACAAACCATGCGCAAGCTTTCACAAGATTTAGGTAGAATGCCGGTGGCAGAAGAGATGGCTGCTGAAATGGATTTGGATATTGAAAAAATTTATCATATACAGCAAATTGACCAGGCGACTATTTCTCTTGAAATTCCGGTGGGTGATGATTCAGATAGTAGTAAATCAACCTTGGGAGATTTTATTGCTGATGATAAAATTGCTACTCCCGATCAGGATGCTTCGCAGCGAATTTTACAAGATCAGGTTAGAGAGATTCTTGAAGAGCTGTCTCCCAAAGAAAGAAAAATTCTTGAAATGCGACATGGGTTGAATGATGGTATCACTCACACATTGGAAGAGGTTGGACGTGAATTTGGCGTTACTCGGGAACGAATTCGACAAATTGAAGCAAAGGCACATGAAAAAATGCGACATAATGAAAAAGTCGAGCGACTAAAAAACTTTTAAAAAATAGAAAACCAAAAGGGGCAGGAATCCAATTCCTGCCCCTTTTGGTTTTTTTATTTATTAATCGTTTTTAGTAATTTTTATAATTTTATGAACAATATTATTTGTTTCATTTGGCTCTATCAATCCCTGTGTTGGGTCAGCATTAACTGTGATTCTTCCATTTTCGGTTTCAGTTGGCTTGTCAAATGCTAGTGCGTATTCAATTTTTTCACCAGGTTTCAAGTTTTGTTGGCTTTTTCCGTGATAAATATAAAACGGATTTGTTGGTAGAGCTACATTGAATGACCAACCTTCGGCAGTTTTGGTACCAATATTTGAAATTGTAAATTTAACAGCAATTTTGTCTGCAATAGTATAAGTACTTGTTGCAAAGAAATCTTTTGTTAAAGGATCGATTATCCCAACTTCGGTAATTTCTGCTTTTAGATCTGGTTTGCCATAAGGGTCTGAGTAATATCCACCACCAGGAATTTGAATTACTTCTGAGGTTTCTGTTCCTGGGTTTGGTGTGATTGTTCCTGAGCCGCCATTGTTGTTATTGTTTTCTCCGTTGTTATTATTTTCAATACCTTCTGTGTCCAATGGGTAACTAACAACAAAGTCAGCAGTTACAATATGCCGGTCTTCTTTCTCCCCGAGTGTATTACATGTAGACAGGGTTAGCATTTTCTTTCCGGTGTTGAATTGTACTATGGCGTTACTATTTCTTTGCATTACCACAGATGTAACTTTGTACAAATATTCTCTTTGTGAAGATTGAACCTTAATCACGTCTCCTTGCTGAAGAGTTTCGATACCATTTAATGCTTTATAAGCTTGATTTCGAACTTGGGCGATACCTGTGCTATGACCGAATAGATATACATTGTCATTCTCACCCAATAGTCCAGATTTTGGATATCTAACCACACCATATTTTAATGATTCATCTAAATCATTAACATCTGTACTTTCTGGGTTTAGAACAACAGAATCAACACCAATTTTATCGATAACGATTTTAACTGGCAATGCTTTTATTTCTGTTGCTTGATCAGAATCAATAGTAATATCTCCGGGCTGTACTCGTCTACTATAAAGCAATTCAGCCATAGAAGCTAAGTTATCAGCTACAAAACCAGTGAAAGATTTAATTCCATCGAAAGCAAAATTTCCAATACCAGTTCCTGTTGCGGTTAGGCTAGGGAAGACAGTTGGGAATTTTTCTGCCTGTCCTTGAATAATAGAAAGTGTAGAGTTTACGTTATTTACCATTCTTGGCAGAGAAATTAAAACAATGATAACAATAATAACGATTTTCGAAATGTTTTTTAATTTCTTTTTAGAAATTTTTAATTCCACACTCTCACCATTATCGTTTTTGTTACGATACCCGTTTCCATTACCCACTTCGATATGAGGTAGATTTTCAGGAACGTTAGAATTAGTATTATTTTGTCTATTAAAAGTGTTCATATTTTTATTGGTTATTTTTTATATGCAATATATTAGCATACTCATTTATATATGTCAATACTTTACAGAATTTATAACTATGACAGTATTATAATGTATGTATTTTATTTTGTCAATAGATACGCTTGACATCTATAAAACAATTTAGTATACTTAGTAAAAATTAAGTTTATTAATACTTAATAATAAAGACATATAATTACAAAAAAAATGAAAAAAATAATTTTAAAAATATTTATAGCAGGAGTGGTGGCATCGATTTTGTATATCGGTCAGAGTGTTTTTGCTACAAGCTGTGAAAATCTAGACTATGATTATAGCCCCCCAAGAGCTTGTCCTG
>CAZSPC010000003.1:13416-53738 GCA_964608745.1 uncultured Candidatus Saccharibacteria bacterium
CTGGTTTTATTAATACCGACTGTTCTGGTAGTTGTGCTACAGCTATAGGAGGTGGTTCTAGTTCTTCTGGTAGTAGTTCTAATTCAAATTGTGAAAATCTAGACTATGATTATAGCCCCCCAAGAGCTTGTCCTGCTGGTTTTATTAATACCGACTGTTCTGGTAGTTGTGCTACAGCTATAGGAGGTGGAGGTTCTGTTTATAGTGCCCCAGGATGCCCATTTAGTGCAAGTAGTGGTGATATTTTAGTTCAGTTTGGAAAAGTTAGACTTCGTTCAGACCTTGGTCTTGATAGGGGTAGGGAGGTTGTTGGAAAGTATATTCCTGCTGGAAATTATCGAATTTCTCTGGCTTCTTTTGATGGGTACGATGATAGGGTAAATAAGTATCAATCTAATGAAAGATATTATGTAAGTTTTGAGAACTCTTCTGGGTCTTCGTTGGCTCGTACTGGAAATACTGTAGATCTTGCTGATAATAGGGCGTCTGCTTCATGGTCTGGTGTTGTGAATAACAAACTAAGTATTCCATCTGGTGTTTCTAAGGTAGTAGCTTGGCATAGTGGATACCCTGGTTCCGGAGCCAACTCCCTTCTTCCTAGTTGTATGTTGCTAGAGCCCATTCAAGAAAGTAATCCATATTGTGGAGATGGTAATTTAGATTCGGGTGAACAGTGTGATGATGGAAATAATATTGACGGGGATGGGTGTAATGCCAATTGTACTATTCCTAATGGTCCATATTGTGGAGATGGAAATCTTGATCCAGGTGAGCAATGTGACGATGGTAATAATATAGATGGTGATGGTTGTAGTGCTACTTGTACTATTCCTAATGGTCCATATTGTGGAGACGGAAATCTTGATCCAGGTGAGCAATGTGACGATGGTAATAATATAGACGGAGACGGGTGTAGCTCAATTTGTACATTAGGAGACGAACCTGCTTGTACTATGAGTTTTACTCCAAATCACTTTCCGGCAGGACATTCAGGAACTGCAACTCTAAGTTGGACGTCTGTAAATACAACTAGTGGTGAGATTGATCACGGTATTGGTACGGTTGCACCAAATGGACAAATTACAATTACTAGAAGTACAAACGCTACTTATATGGGAATTTATACAGGACCATATGGTGATGTAACTTGTACCGCCACTATTACTTTTGGTGGCGGAGGGCAAGATCCACCTAATGTTGATTTGTCAATGAATACCGATGATCCAGAGCCTTCATTCATTTATTTGAGTCAGATTCCGTATACTGCAACGCCTGTGTTGCCAGCCAATACACTAGCATTCTTGTTTAGATTCTTGGTGTTTGGAGGATTGCTTTATGGATATCACAAGCTTCGCTAAATCAAAAATTATAAATAAAAGAAAAAGGATTTCGCTAAAGTGAAATCCTTTTTTGTGCTAAAAACTATTTATAAAGATTTAATAATGATATTCTTGGGATTTATCCACTGAATTCTATTATCTGAATTATTTGATTTTACTCCTATTTCAACTCCTCTGCTGGTTTCTCTAAGGTTTAAGATATCAATAACCCTACATAATTTCATTGGGATATTTGAGGAAATAAAAATTTGAGATTGATTTCTGATAACTAGTTTTGTTGTTTTTATTTGATAAGATGTATTGCCAATATATAGTCTTGAGCCAATTATTCTAGCCCTATGTTCAAAACTAATTTCTTCTAAGTTACCAATCTCTTCATCGTTGGGTAGTAGCTCCACAAGAACTAATTTTTTATTATGTTCGTTATTTTCTAACAAATAACATTTTTTTGTGAATTTACTCCTCTTTTTTACAAAAAATACCTTCTCCCAATTCATGTTCATATCTCCTTATATTTTGATTTATTTCTGTTTCTGCAAGAATGCTATCAAATCGAAGTAAAAAGTGCAATAAAAATTCAATGGCTCACAAGTGAGCCATTGAAAATCGCTCAACAAAAGCATTATTGGTGTCTATTTGTTTTCTTCTTCGAATTTATCAATCAAATCTTCTAGACTTAATTGTTCGGATTTTTCTGTATCTCTGGATTCAAGAGTTAGTTTGTTTGCTTCAATATCTTTATCTCCGATGATAATAAAGTAGGGAAGTTTTTGTTTCTTAGCTTCACGGACTTTTTTGCCGAACGAATTCTTAGAGTCGTCTAGTTTGACTCTAAAATCTTGAGTCTTCAATTCGTTATAAATTTTTTCAGCATATTCTTTGTGCGTATCAGCAACTGGAATAATTTTAGCTTGAATAGGGGAGAGCCAGAATGGAAAATTACCAGCGGTGTGTTCAATCATAACAGCCATAAATCTTTCTAAGGAACCTGCAACTGCTCGGTGAATCATAATTGGAGTTTTCTTTTTACCATCTTTGTCTGTATATTCCAAACCAAATCTTTTTGGCATTGAGAAATCTAATTGGACTGTTCCTAATTGCCATTCACGACCAAGAGCATCTTTAAATTGAAAATCAAGCTTTGGTCCGTAAAAAGCTGCTTCACCTTTCATTTTTTTGAAGGGAACTTTTTCTTTTATCGCTATTTCTTCAAGAATTTTTTCGGCTTTTACAAATAATCCATCATCACCAAGCATATATTTTTCAGGTGTTTTGGGGTCATGAACAGAAAGAGAAACCCAATAATTTCCTTCTTTTAGCATGTTCAAATCTGTGTAAAAATCTTTAATAATAGAAATAATATTTTTAATTTCACTCTCGACTTGTTCTGGAGTACAAAAAGCATGACCATCGTCTTGGGTAATATGTCTCACCCGTGCTAACCCCATTAATTCTCCAGCTTGTTCATCACGGTAAACAATTCCATTTTCTGCATAACGAATAGGAAGGTCCTTATATGATTTTGGAGAAGAAGCAAATATCTGAGTATGATGAGGGCAGTTCATTGGCTTCATCACAAATTCTGAGTCGTTTTTTCCTGTAACCTTGAAAAGTTCGTCTCCAAATTTATCCCAATGACCAGATGTTTTATAGAGTTCTTTTTTTGTTATATGAGGTGTGGTAACTTTTTCCCAACCCAACTTTCTTTGGATATTTGCTATTTTCACTATTATTGCTTTTCTAATAGCTGTTCCTTTTGGGGTAAACATGGGCAATCCAGAACCAACAAGCTCTGAGAAAGTAAATAAATCCAATTCCTTCCCTAACTTTCGATGATCTCTTTTTTGAGCTTCTATCATCATTTCTTCGTATTCTTTTAGTTCTTCTGGTGTGTCAAAGGCAACTCCATAAATTCGGGTAAGCATTTTGTTTTTTTCATTTCCTTTCCAATATGCTCCGGCAATTTTTGTGAGTTTAAATGAATCGATATTTATTTCTTTTGTAGTTTTGATGTGTGGGCCGGCACAAAGGTCAACAAAATCTCCTGATTTATAAATTGTTACTGTTTTTTCGCCATCTTTTTCTAAATCTTTAATCAGTTCGACTTTGTAGGGTTGGTCTCTTAAAAGTTGTTTAGCATCATCGGTTGAAATTTCTTCTTTTTCAAATTCAATTTTATTTTTCAGAATCTTTTTCATTTGCTTTTGAATTTTTGACAAATCGGTTTCCTTGATATCAATTTCATCAAAGTCGTAATAAAAACCATTATCAATAGTAGGTCCAATTCCAAATTTCATATCTGGAAACTTTTTTTGTACTGCACTAGCCATAATGTGAGCCAAAGAGTGTCTTATTTTTTCGATATTATTATTTCCCATATTTTTACATTTCATACATTCAATTGAATGATTGAATGTATTTATTTTATCTTTTAATTTAATTTTAGTTTAATTTTGTACAAACAAAAAAATTCGTCCCAATATTAAAATGTTTTGTTGGGTGTCGCACTCACCCCTTCGCTACGCTTCGGAGGGAGAACGACACCTTACTCAACATTTTAATATTGGGACGAATTTCTCCGCGGTTCCACCCAATTTGCTTGAAAATTTTTCAAGCCACTTAATTAATATAATCTTAACCTAAAACCAAATTTTTGCAAACTGTATGTATGCTCGTCAGTACGTACGTACTGATGTACATACTGACGAAAGTTGTTGACTTTGTTGTTTAAAAAACATATATTAAAGGTAGAAAAATTTTACAAAACAAAAACAAAAGAGGTTAAAAAGTGGTAAAAATAAATTTAGCGATTTCGTTGGGAAAAAATATAATAAAATCAAAAATTTTGAGTGTTGGGATTGTTTTTATCTACAAGGGCGGAGAAATACCTTTATACTATTTGTTTAGAGAGGCAAGGCAAAGAGAGGTTAATAAGCATTTTTTTAGAAAAAATGCTTTTGTATTTGGAAAAATTTTAAGAGAAGAGTTAAAGAAAAAGAACCTCGATATCTGTTTGCTGGAAAAAATTCCAATTCATATTTTTAATGGTTATACTTTCTCGCAAACTGGTGTTTTTATTAACTGGAAAGTTTGTCGTGACGGTGTGATGAGAAGTAGTGCAGTTGATATGGATTCACTCGATCAGTTTTTGATTGGGTTTAGACAAGGGTTAAAGAATTAACTTAAAAAAGGAGAAATGATATGTCTGGTTTTTCTGTTATAATTATTTTTGCTGTTTTAATACTTCTTATAGTATTTACCATGATTATTCATGCTTTTGGTTTTAATAAAGGTTTTGAAAAAGCTAAAAGAAATTTTTATGGTAAGGCTTGTGTAAGTTTGCAAGACGGAATATATCGTGTTTTGGCGCGTTTTAAAGAATTGGGTAGGATTTATCTGGTTCTTGTTCCGAGAATTTTCCCACAAAAATATAACTTAACAGGTTCTCCAATTTTTTTAGATGTAACTTCTTGAAAAATCGGACCAAAAGTGCGTCTTGGAAGAGCTGTTGAGTTAGATAGTCACAAAAAAAGTATAAAACTTTATAATCCCGAGTTTCCATAAAACCAAAACGGATTTGATTCATGAGAATCAAATCCGTTTTTTAATCTGTACTGCAAGCTGTCGGCTGTAAGCTGTAAGCTTTTTCCTATTACTGTTTCGGTTTTTAGTTACCTTAAATTTTACCAACCAAGTCTAATCCTGGCTCTAATGTATCATCTCCCGGATTCCAACTAGCCGGGCAAACTTTTCCATCATTTTCGGCAACAAATTTTGCTGCTTTTACTTTTCTTAATAACTCTTTTGCATTTCGTCCAATGCTATTGTCGTTGATTTCGATTGCTTTCAAAACTCCTTCTGGGTCAACAATGAATGTGCCTCGTAAAGAAAGCCCCTCCTCTTCGATCATTGTTCCCATAATCCGACAAAGTTCTCCTGTTGGGTCGGCCAGCATTGGGAATTTAATTTTCTTAATAGTGTCAGATGTATCATGCCATGCTTTGTGTGTGAAAACAGTGTCTGTGCTGACAGACAAAACCTCGACATCTTCTTTTTGGAATTCTTCATAAGTATCAGCCATTTCGCCCAACTCGGTTGGACAAATAAAAGTAAAGTCAGCAGGGTAAAAGAAAAGCACTTTCCATTTACCTTCATAATCTTTTCCAATATTTATTTTTTTAATTTCATCATTGTGATAGGCTTCCAATTCCATTTCAGGAACTTTTTGACCTACTTCCAATGGATAACCTGCGAATTCAAAATCACAGTCTTCGCAACAAAAATTTTCATTTTCCATAATTTTTTATTTTTTAATTATTAATTTCACAACAATTATACACTGATTTAAAGGTGGATACAATTACTTGCACAACTGTCACAAAATTGATACACTTACTTTATGACTACAATAGCTAAAAAAAGAATAAATGTAACTTTGTCAGATGATAATATAAATTTTTTGTCTCAAATTGCTAAAGCCGAAAAGAAACCAACAGCGACAAAAGCCCGTGAGTTTTTAGAAATGGCGATGGAACTTCACGAAGATTATGCTTTGTCAAAGTGGGCAGACAAAAGAGAGAGGGGTGGAGGTAGGTTGGTAAAAAATAGTGAAGAATTATGGAAATAGAGAAAAATTTTAAAATTCTTCTGAAAGAGAAAGTTATCACGAAAGACATTCCTAGATTATCAAAATCTAACAAAGAAAAAATATCAAAAATAATAAACGAAAAATTAGCAGTGAGTCCAGAACTTTTTTCTAAACCACTCAGATATTCTTTTAAAGGTCATCGAAGTATACGAATTGGGGATTATAGAATCGTCTTCAAAATCAAGGACAATGAATGCCACATATTGAAGATAGGTCACAGAAGAGATATTTATAAAAATTTGTTTAATAGATTAGATTAATAAAAAAATAAAATTACCACTAAAATGACGATAGTAATTTTAGTGGTAATTTTATTTTTTTATTAAGTTAGTTTTTTACAAGTTATTGACTTTTGGTTTAGTTTTACTTAATATCGATATAGGAAAAAGTAGTTTAAAAATTGATAAAAAGTAAAGGAGGTTGCCGTGACAAAAGAATGGAAGTGTTTTTGGAAAAGAAACTGGTTTTTGGTACTTGTTTGTGTTCTGCTTATGGGAATTGGGTTGCACAATAGTGTGAAGCATAAAAAGTATAAGGAAGAAAATAATAAATTAAATATTGTTGGGGAGTTTGGGTCATGCCAAATCTACTTTAACAGTATAATTAGCAAAGATGGAATGACAAAACAGTGGAATAATAGACAGAGAGTTTATTTTCCTATCGTTCTCGAAAAAAATTTTACTGGTGATGTACTTTTTGACATTGGTTGGGATCATCCGGTAGAGCATATTATGAATCCAAACCATAAAATTATAGCCACATATAAAATCCGAGTTCCGCAAGATGTCGTTGTGGACGGAAAGTCTTTGACGGTTACCGTAGGTAGAGAAAATTTACCAAAAGAAGTACAAAAATTGTGCTTTTAAACTATCTCCTTATAAAGCTAATAATGTTTTGTGTTGTTAGCTTTTTCTTTTTGAATAATGTAAGTTATAAACAATGAAAAAACAAAAAATTATTATAATCCTCGGTTCTACTTCTTCCGGAAAAACGGATTTATCAATTGAGTTGGCTAAAAAATTTAACGGGGAGGTTATTTCTGCTGATTCAAGGCAGGTTTATAAAGGGCTGAATATCGGAAGTGGAAAGGTTACTAAAACAGAAATGAGGGGTGTGTCACATCATCTTTTAGATGTTGCTAGTCCAAGATCTTCTTTTTCTGTCGTTCAATTTAAGAAAAAAGCAGAAAAAGCTATCAATGATATTTTGAAGAGAGGAAAAGTTCCGATAATTGCTGGGGGCACTGGATTTTATATTCAAGCGATTGTCGATAATATTGTTTTGCCTGAAATAAAAGTAAATAAAAAATTAAGAAAAGAATTAGAAGATTTGATTGAAAAAGACAAAGAAAAAGGTCTTAAAGAATTGATTAAAAGATTAAAAAAATTAGACCCTAAAAGATTAAAAGAAATAGATCAAAAAAACCCTCGTAGATTAATGCGAGCAATAGAAATTGCCACCCAACTCGGTAAGGTCCCTAAAATTAAAATTGCGAACGGCGTGTCCGACACACCCCGTAGCGTAGCGAAGCACCCTGAGAGTAATTATAATTTTTTGCAAATCGGGATTAAAACCGACAAGGATGTTTTAAATGGTAGAATTGAGAAGAGATTTAAAAAAAGAGTAAGAACAGGTATCGTGGCCGAAGCAAAAAGGCTACATGAACAAGGTGTTTCCTGGAAAAGAATGAATGAAATAGGTCTTGCCCATAAACATATTTCAGAATATTTGAGAGGAAAAATTTCCAAAAAAGAAATGATAGAAAATTCAATAAAAGAAGAAAGAAAATATGCAAAACGGCAAAGAACTTGGTTTAAGAGAGATAAAAAAATACACTGGTTTGAATTTGAAGACTCTAAATCACCAAAGATGATCGGGCAAGAAAAAGAAATAAACAAACTTGTAAAAAACTTTTTGGGACATAGTATGTATTGACAACAAATAGATTATGATATATAATATTGCGCAGAACCCAAGGGTTTCTCTTGTTTCTGACAAGAGAAAAGGTACTTGAGAAAAAAAATACAAAAAAGGAGAAAGATAATGAAAGCAAAAGGATTTTCAGTTATTTTGAGAGGTTGTTTGTCCTTGGGCACACAAACAATTATAAAAAGCCACAAAGAGTTGATGAGACTGTTTGTGGTCGGGGGCTACGACTCTAACATGGGACACGGAACATATTTCTGTGTTGGAGACGTAGAAGTTAGGGATAACTACAAACAGGAAAAAAACCAACTTTCTTTCCCGTTATCGGGATTAAAAATTGACCAAGAGGCAATTTTAGAAATTCCTAGTGGTCTTTTGAGGGGGAAGATTTCCCGTGTTGAAGTGTCTGGTGAATTTGTATGGCCAGGAGGAATACCACTGGACATGGATGGTTTAGAAAACCTGCTAAGATCACAGATGGATTCCAGTGCTTTTTGGGAATCCACTTGGTCATATCAGGAAGAGAAAGGTCCATTCAGAATGGATGGACCTATCCAAATTAGCCTATCCCATTGTGAATGGGATGGGAAAGAAGGCGGTTTGTTTGGGGGAAAATCTTACCTCTTTGATTTTGAGGTAAAAGATATGAAAACCTCCTGGGTGGAGGTTGTCGAATCGACACTCCTTCCACCTGGCCAGTCCATTACCTATGCCCAATATGATTGGGCAAAACAGGGAAGGGAAATGGTGGGTGGTGGCGACGACACTGCTCGAGAATTGATTCGGCGAATTTTACAAAATAAGTAAAATATCGCCTGAATTATAAAGTGATAGGGTTTTAATCCCTATCACTTTTTTGTTTTTACATTTTCAAAATCGAGACTTATTCGAAGAATATTATAATTTAAGTTATATCAATTTTAAGATTTAAAATTGTGGGTTTTATTTACGACCGCTGTTAAAACCCACAATTTATATTTTAATTAATTTAATTAAAGACATGATTGTGCTCTTAATTCTGTTTTTTGTTTTGGTGTAAAACCTGAATTGAGTAAAAAGTTAAAAATGCTACAATTAAGTTATATTAATTCTAATAAATTGTTTTCTGCGTAAATCTGCGCATTTTTGAAAACAAAGTTTAAAAAAATGATTCAAAAAAAAAAAAATCTTCCAAAAAAATATTGGATTATTTTAATAGTTGTTTTAATCGTAATTGGTTTTGTTGTTTTTAGGGGTGGGAATGGAAATGGATACGAAGTTTCTATTGTTGAAAAAGGAAGTATTCTCCAAGAGGTTAGTGTGACAGGAAAAGTTCAACCTGCTAGCAAAGTTGATCTTGCTTTTGAATCTACTGGCAAAGTAGCTGGTGTTTATGTTGATGTTGGGAATGAAGTATATGCAGGTCAAATGTTATCTAGTTTAAGTAATGCTCAGTACCAAGCACAGTATTCTCAGGCAAAAGCAAGTATGGAAGCAGAACAAGCAAAATTAGATGAACTAATAAAAGGAACAAGGCCAGAAGAGTTGGCAATTCAACAAGTTAAGGTTTCTAATGCAGAAAAGACTTTGGAGGATTCTAAAATTGCCTTGATAGATAAAATCAAAGATGCTTATACAAAATCAGACGATGCAGTAAGAAATCAATCTGATCAACTTTTTGATAACCCGCGGGGAACTAATCCTCAGCTTAATTTTAATACAAGTTCTGATTTAGAGAGTGTGATTGAATCAAAAAGACTGGCTGTTGAAACGATTTTAAACAATTGGTTAATTAGTATTGGAAATGATGAAATGATTTTGACCGATTTGGGCAGTTATACCGATACAGCTAAAATGAATTTAAACGAAATTAGTTATTTCTTAGATCAATTATCTTTGGCAGTAAACAGTATGACCGCAAACGCATCTATTTCGCAAGCAACAATTGATGGATACAAGTTAGATATTTTAACCGCACGAACAAATGTAAATACAGCGATTACTAATTTATCTACTGCGGAAGCATCTGTGAGGGCTTCTGAGTCGGCGTTGCTTTTGGCTCAACAAGAATTACTTCTGAAAGAAGCGGGTGCAACACAAGAGCAAATCAGAACCCAAGAAGCACGGGTAAAATCAGCCGAAGCCAATATGAATAATTATGGAGCTTTGATTGCCAAGACTATTATTTATTCTCCAATTAGTGGGGTGGTTACAAAAGTGGATGTAGAAAAAGGAGAAATTATTCAAGTAAACTCACCAGCCATTTCTGTAATTTCTGAGGCAGAATTTGAAATCGAGGCAAATATTCCAGAAGCTGATATTGCCAAAGTAAAACTTGATGATATTGCACAGGTGACATTGGATGCCTATGGAGATGACCAAGTCTTTAATGCTAAAATAATTTCTATTGAGCCAGCCGAAACTATTATTGAGGGGGTATCGACTTACAAAACTGTATTTCAGTTTGAGGATAAGAGTGAATATATAAAATCAGGTATGACGGCTAATATTGATATCGTGACAGATAGTAGGGAAGATGTGGTAGTGGTTTCTTATCGAGTTTTGCAAATCGATAATAAAGGAGATCGATATGTTGAAGTTTTTGAGGATGAAGAGTTAGTTAAAAAAGTAGTTCAAACAGGAATTCGGGGAACTGATGGAAAGATTGAAATTTTGAGTGGACTTTCGGTGGGAGATGAGGTTATTACCTCTAAATAAAATATTTAGAGGTATAATTTTCAAATAGACGAATTTTTGCCGGAGGCAAAAATTCGTCTACGACCATACAACAACTGTCTTTGCGAGCCGTTAGGCGTGGCAATCCAGGATTTAATTAAAAAATGAAACCATTTTCAGACAATCTAATCTTTTTTGATACAGAATTTTCAAGCCTAAATCCGTACAAAGGTGAAATTCTTTCTATTGGTATAATAAAGATGAATGGAGAAGAGTTGTATTTGGAATTAGAATACGATGGCGAAGTTGATGAATGGCCTAGGAAAAATATTTTACCAAATTTGGTTCAAGAAAAAATTAGTCGAACTGAAGCGGTCAAAAAAATTAAAAAATTTATAGGAGATGAAAAGCCAAGGGTTATTGCTTATATAAATACTTTTGACATGACTTATTTGTATAAATTGTTTGGTTTGGAAGAAAGTAACAAGGTTTTTCATTGGGTTCCGATTGATTTTGCCTCTATGTTATTTACCGAAGGTATTGATCCTGAAGGCTTAGTTGATTGGAAAAATAATAAAGATTTTTTTGATGACCTAGAAATTGATACAGGTAAATATAAACAACATAATGCTTTAGATGATGCAAAATTGTTAAGAGAAGTTTATTTGAAAATTTAAAAATGAATTATGAAAGACTTTGATAGCTGGAACGTAAAAAAGAAACTAATTAATAGCAACAAGCCGAGACTGTATACTGTACGTGAAATTTGGTGGTGTAGCCTTGGAATAAATGTTGGTTCTGAACAGGATGGGGGTGGTGAAGAGTTTTTGCGACCAGTACTTATTTTGCGTTCTTTTGGAGCAAATTCCTGTTTAGTTATCCCTTTAACCAAATCGACCCATAAACATTTATTAAGAATACCGCTTGGAGTAATTGATGGAGAAAATGCTACGGTGATCTTGTCTCAAATGAAGGTGGTTGATACTAGACGCTTGGTTGAAAAGATTGGTTTTTTAGATAAAGAAAAATTTGCCGAAATAAGAAAAGCCGTTAAAAAATTATTTTAACGACTCTTCTTGTAAATTTTCTCCCCCTTACGGGGGTAAGGCCGAAGCCACTTGTATCTATAATGGTAACAAACATAAAAAAAAATGCAACTTATATCTGTAAAAAACCTAGAAAAAGTATTTGATGACGAAGGTGGAAAAACCTTCGCTGTTCGAGGTATTTCTTTTAATATCGATAAAGGTGAGTTTGTAGCGATTATGGGACCGTCCGGTTCGGGTAAATCAACACTTTTACACATGCTGAGTTTTTTAGACAAACCAACTGGTGGAGAATATTTTTTCGGAGGAAAGCTTTCTCAAAATTATACAGGAGACGAATTGGCTCATTTAAGAAACGAAGAGATTGGTTTTATTTTTCAATCATTTAATCTTTTGCCAAAAACAACTGTTTTAGATAATGTGAAATTACCTTTGTATTACTCGGGTATTGCTGAATCAAAATGGGACGATATGGCGAGGCGAGCGATTGAATCTGTTGGGTTAACCCATAGAATAAATCATGAATCTCAACAACTCTCAGTTGGGGAAAAACAAAGAGCATCAATTGCTCGTGCTTTGGTAACTGATCCGGAAATTATTTTTGCTGATGAGCCAACTGGAAACCTTGATTCAAAATCAGGGGGAATTGTGATGGATATTATTAAGAAATTATTTTACAAAGGAAAGACAATTGTTTTGATTACTCACGAAACTTATACGGCTGAATATGCTGAGAGAATTATTCGAATTAAGGATGGAAAAGTTGAATCTGACGAGAAGATTGATAAGGATAAGGTGCGTCAGACAGGAGAATTCAGGAAATAATTCTAAAATTTATTAAATTCGACAGCTTGCGAAATAATTTTTTACAAAACAAAGTAGAGCTCCATCTGATTTTGGAATTATTTAAATTTAAAGATGAAAATAAATAAAGAAAAATTTAAATCACAGAAACAAAAAGCAGAGGAATTTTATAAAAATATAAATTCTGTATATTGTCCTTATTTTAAAGAACATGTTAGTTTCAATGCGCGGGGGTTAGAGCACTTAAAATTTCAAAGAAAAAATCATGCAAGATCTAGGAGCGATCAATATATTCGATTAAAACTATTACATTTGGCTTCAGAAATTATAAAATTATCTAAAACCGTACAAGGTATTTCTAGTAAAAAAGCTTTTGAAACTATTCGAAGTAATAATAGGAATGAAAGAAAACTTGTTGATGTAAAATACTTTGAATTTGTTGCTGTTATTGACGAGGTTCGGATTAGGGTGATTGCAAAACAAGCTGAGAATTCACCAAAATATTTTTGGAGCATAATTCCATTCTGGAAAATGAATAAAACAAACAATAAAAGGAAAATTTACAGCGGGAATCCTGAGGAGGATTAAACAACAAAAAATACCGCCGAAGCGATATTTTTTGATGTTACTTGGCTACGGTTTGGATAAACATTGACCATGAGAGGGCAAGCCCATCCAAGTAACGTACACATTGTAAACAAATTGTTTACAAAAAACAAGAGGGGTTATCAACATAATCAAAAAACATGAAAATAAACCACCTATACAAAACATCAATAACCGGTTTGCGGACAAATATGGTTCGGTCGCTTTTGACTGTGCTTGGAATTGTGATTGGTATTTCATCTATTATTCTTATCTTTTCTATCGGAAAAGGGGCAGAAAATTTAATTCTCGATCAACTTGGTGGGATGGGTGTTGAAACTATCGTGATTCGTCCCGGGCAAGAACCACAAGGTTTTTCTGACTTTGCCGAAGCACTCTTTCAAGATTCTCTCAAAACAAAAGATGTAGAAGCATTGATGAGAAAAGAAAATGTACCTCATCTAGCCCAAGTTGCTCCTGCTGTGATGGTTCCAGGATCTGTGTCCTACAAAAATGAATCATTCAAATCATTTAATTTTGGTTGGTCAGCTAGTTTGATGAACGAGATGTATGGAGCAGAAATAGAACAAGGAGAAATTTTTGGCGAAAGGGAAATTCGAAATAAATCTAGCGTGGCAATCATCGGATCTGATGTTCGAGATGAACTTTTCCCATACGATGACCCAATTGGTAAAAATATAAAAATTAAAGAAAGAAATTTCAAAGTAATCGGTGTGCTGGCTCCTCGTGGTTCTATTTCTGGATTTAATATTGACGAGGTTGTAGTGATTCCTTATTCAACCGCTCAAAAATATTTATTGGGAATTGATTATTATCATGAAATTATTTTGAAAGCAGATAGTCCGGAAAATGTTGATGTCACTGTTCGTGATATTGAAAGAACTTTACGAGAAAGACACGATATTACCGATCCTTCAAAAGATGATTTCTTTGTGATTACTCAAGAGGGAATGATTGAACAAATCGGTGTAATTTTATCTGTTCTGACACTTTTCTTGTCGGCTGTTGTTGGAATTGCTCTTGTTGTTGGTGGAGTGGGAGTGATGAATATTATGCTTGTATCGGTGACAGAAAGGACAAAAGAGGTAGGGCTTAGAAAAGCTGTTGGTGCAACTGATAAAGATATTATGACCCAGTTTTTATTTGAAGCAGTAGTATTGACAGTTGCTGGTGGAATTATTGGAATTTTAGTTGGAGCTTTTCTGGCTTTCTTAACCGCAATTATTTTAACTAATTTTGCAGGTTTAGATTGGTCATTTAGTTTTTCATTCTGGGCGGCTCTTCTTGGTATTATTGTCTCTGGAATGATCGGTATTATTTTTGGAATTTATCCGGCCCGAAAAGCATCTCAAAAAAGCCCAATAGAAGCTTTAAGGTACGAGTAGCTATTCGTCATTGTGAAGGCGAAGCCTGTGACAATCCAGAAGCAAAAAATAATTAAACCTACAAAAAACTATTGTTTTTTGAGGACTTTTGTGTTTTAATCTTTGGTGGAAGTGGAAATAGAAAGAGGTTGTAACTGAAAATAAAAAGTAAGGAGACAGAAATGGATATCAAAAAAAAGATATTAAAATCAGGAATTCTTGATGATCAGAAATTAAAAAGAGCTGTTTTTTATGAACTTTCTTTTGTTATAAAAAAATTTTTAAAACTTCCAAAAGAAGAAAAAAGAGAAGTTTATACAAAAATTAATTCTGATGATATAAAAATCCGTACTGAAGCACTGCATGTACTTGTCGGTTTAATACTTGATAACTCAAAAGAGTTAGCCGAATTTGTATCACCAGCTCTTGATTGTTGGATTTTTGTAGATGATAACGGTGAGAAAAAAGCCTATATTTTAGCTTATTTTCTTATTAATTTGAATAAAAACCTAACAATCAAAATGCTAACCTGATGATTTTTAAGAACCTATGCAGAGTTTTGCCTAGGTTCTTTTTAATGCTAAAATTATACAAATTTACAAACTTTTTAAGTTTAATTAAATAAACATCTAGGAGCAAGAACCTTAAAGGGAGAACAAGATGGATTTTCGCGAAGCGAAAATCTATCACTTAACCCTTAACCCTTATTCCTAAGTCCTAAATATATGAATAAAGAACTACATCGCATAGCACTCACTGCTATTATTCACAAAAATGAAGACGATAAAATTAAGTATCTTATTACCAAAAGGTCAGAGGATAAAAAAGCCTTTCCGGGAAAATGGACTGTGCCGGGTGGTGGTTTAGAAACTGATGACTATATCAACTTAAAGCCAACCACGGACACAGGTCATTGGTATAATGCTATTGAAAACGCTTTGAGGAGGGAGGTGTTAGAGGAAGTAAATGTAAAAGTGGGGGAGTTAAGCTATCTTTTAGATATTGCTTTTATTCGACCAGATGATGTGCCGGTTGTTATTTTAAGTTACTACGGACCGTATGAATCAGGCGAAGTAGAACTCGATGAAGATTCCGCTGAATATGCTTGGGTAACATATGAAGAGGCGAAAGGGTATGACTTAATTGATGGAATATTGGGAGAAATTGAAATGGTGGAAAAAGAACTGAATAAAAAATGTTAAAATAATAATCAGAATTGAATCAAAGGCAAGTAGCAATGTCTTTTTCCGAAAGTGGGTTGAGCTTGAGTACCTCAACGAACTGCTTGGGTAGAAGTTCTCTTTGGTATACATAATATTATGCAAAATAACAAGTCGCGACTGATCACCAAAGTCAAGAACCTCGTTTGCTACGATGCCTTGCTGTGCTTTCTTTCTCCTGAGCACAGCAGGGTATTTTTGTTTTGAGGTGTTATAATGAAATATATGAGCAAGTTTTATAACCCCAAAAGAAAAACAAACCTATTCGACCAAAACTCAGACAGGCCATTTAAACTTAGTCGTTCTAAGGTTGATTTGTTTTTGAATTGCCCAAGATGTTTTTATTTAGATAGAAAATTAGGGATTGGGCGACCGCCAGGATTTCCTTTTAATTTAAACTCTGCTGTTGATCATCTACTAAAAAAAGAATTTGATATTTACCGAGCTGAGGAAAATTCTCACCCATTGATGGAGAATTATGAAATTGATGCTGTTCCTTTTCAACACGAAGAAATGGATAATTGGCGAAACAATTTTAAAGGAGTTCAATATCATCATGATCTAACTAATTTTCTTGTTTTTGGTGCGATTGATGATATTTGGGTAAATAAAAATGGAGAATTAATTGTAGTTGACTATAAAGCAACCAGCAAAGATGGTGAAATTACACTAGACGCGGAATGGCAAATTGGTTACAAAAGGCAAATGGAAATTTATCAATGGCTTTTACGAAAAAATGGATTTAAGGTGTCTGAAACAGGTTACTTTGTTTATGCAAATGGCATCAAAGACAAAGAAGCCTTTGATGCAAAATTAGAATTCGATGTGAAAATAATTCCATATAAAGGCGATGATAGTTGGGTGGAAGATACTTTGGTAAAGGCTCATGAATGTTTAACAGATGACAAAATTCCAGAGGCCGGAAAAGACTGCGATTTTTGTGCCTATTGTAATGTAATAAATAAAATTAAATAAACGGTCCGTCAGCTGACGGACCGTTTATTTTTTGTTTGTTTTTGGTCAAAAAATGCTATAAACTAATGACTATCAACTAAAAACTATAAATATGCAATCAAAAGAAATTAGGCAAAAATTTTTAGACTTTTTTGAGAAAAGAGGACATGCGATAATTCCCTCCGCTTCTTTAATTCCAGAAAATGATCCGTCAGTGCTTTTTAATACTGCTGGAATGCAACCGCTTGTTCCTTATCTTTTAGGCGAAAAATATCCAGCGGGCAATAGAATTGCCAATGTTCAGAAATGTGTAAGAACAACGGATATCGATGAGGTTGGAGATAATACCCACCTAACTTTCTTTGAAATGCTCGGGAATTGGTCTCTTGGGGATTATTTTAAAAAAGAAGCAATTAATTGGTCTTATGAATTTTTGACTGATAAAGAAGAAGGACTTGGTCTTGATCCGAAAAGACTGTATGTGACTGTTTTTGAGGGAAACGAAGACGCACCGAGAGATGAAGAAGCGTTTGAAATTTGGAAAGAAATTTTTGAGAAAGCTGGGCTTGATCCCAAAAAAAGAATTTTCTTTATGGACGCTGATTCAAACTGGTGGAGTCCGGGGGATAATGGTCCTTGTGGGCCTGATTCTGAAATGTTTTATGATGTTACAGGTGAATTGACTAATGGAATGACAAAAGAAGAGTTTGTAAAAACTGACGATGAACAAAAAATTGTAGAAGTGTGGAATGATGTGTTTATGGAGTACGAGAAAAGGGATGGTAAAGTCGTAGGTAAATTGGATCAGCAAAATGTTGATACCGGAGCAGGTTTAGAAAGGTTAGCAGTGATGATGCAGGGAAAGAAATCGGTTTTTGAAACAGATCTTTTTTCTCCTACTATTAAGATTATAGAAGGTCAATCACAAAAAAAATATGAGTTTGAAAAAGGTGATCTTGGGTTTGATGAAATGCCTGACTGTTGGCTCGTGGATATGAAATCAATGAGAATTATTGCTGACCATGTTCGCTCTGCTGTTTTTCTAATTTCTGATGGAGCAGTTCCTTCTAATACTGATGCGGGATATATTTTGAGGAGAATTATAAGACGAGCTATTCGTCATATGGATTTGTTAGGTATTGAAGGTGGAAATTTAGTTGATTTGGTTGATGTGGTTATTGATCAGTATGGTGATGTTTATTCAAATATTAAAGAAAAAGCAGAACAAATCAGAGATGAGATAAAAGCGGAAGAAGAAAAATTTAGGAAAACTTTAAATACAGGATTGAAACAATTAGAAAAAATTTCTGGAGATATTTCAGGAAAAGATGCCTTTGTTTTGTTTTCAACTTACGGTTTTCCGATTGAGATGACTGAAGAAATTGCGGGCGAGAAAGGGCAAAAAGTCGATAGGGAGGGGTATGAAATAGAAATGCAAAAACACCAAGAACTTTCTCGGACAGCATCAGTTGGAAAATTCAAAGGAGGTCTTGGTGGGGATGATGAAAATTCTACCAAATTACATACTACTACCCATCTACTACACCAAGCGTTACGAGAGGTTTTAGGAGATAATATAGAACAACGGGGAAGTAACATTACTCCTGATCGATTGAGGTTTGATTTCTCACATCCGGAAAAAATGACCGATGAGGAGAAAGAACAGGTTGAAAAAATAGTGAACGAAAAAATCCAAGAAGGTTTAGAAATTAAAATGGAGGAAATGACACCGGAAGAAGCAAGAAAACAAGAGGCCTTGGGAGTATTTCATAATAAATATGGTGATAAGGTAAAAGTTTATTCAATGGGTGATTATTCGAAAGAGATTTGTGGTGGACCCCATATTACAAATACAGGTGAGCTTGGAAAATTTAAAATCAAAAAAGAACAGGCAAGCTCGGCGGGGGTGAGGAGGATAAAAGCGATTTTAGAGGAATAAGGAATGAAGGTTTAGGAATAAGTTTTAATCCATTTAAGCCAAAAACAAAAAAATCTAAACGCCTCAACCCGTTGAGCCGTTTACCCCCACACCTTTCATATCATTAATATAAATATTAAAAATTTGATTAACCGTGCGTTGTCTGAAAGACGATGATATGAAAGGTGTCGGGGGTTTAGCATTTTTATGGCTTTGTTGGGCTACTTAAAAGGTCCGTCAGCTGACGGACCGTTTAATTTCTACTTTCCACTTTCTACTTTCCACTTTCTACTTTATACTTAAATATATGTTTGATTTTTTATCAAAATCTAAAACTAAAAATGGCGTTGTGGTTGTTTTGGACGTTGGAACTGCCAGTGTAGCTGGTTGTTTGGTTTTACTGTCGGAAAATAAAAAACCCCGTATTTTGTATAAAGCACGAAAAGATGTGCCTATGCAAGATGATGTAACCGAGAAAAAATTAACCAAAGCAATGATAAAATCTTTGAAGGTGGTTGTGAAGGAGTTAGAAAAAGATGGTTTAAAGCATTTAAATTTCCTGAAATTAAGAGACAAGCATATTAAACAAGTTTTCTGTTTTCTTGCTTCTCCCTGGTATGTATCTCAGACTATTGTGACAAATATAAAAGAAAAAAAAGAATTTAATATAACCCAAAAATTACTTGATTCGATAAATACTAAAGAAACAGAAAACTTTATAAAATCTGAATTAAATGAAAATTCGAAATTTACTGGTGATAAAGCATCTGTTGAAATCTTGGATAACAAAATTCTTCAAACAAAACTAAATGGATATTCTATTGATAATCCTATTAAATATAGAACAAATAATTTTGAGACCACAATTTTTATTTCTATGTCTCAAAAAAATGTTTTGGATCAGATCAGAAAAGTTGTTGAAAGAAAATTTGTATCTCATAATATTCATTTTCATTCTTTTGGGCTAGGTTCTTTTTTGGTTTTGAGAGATATTTTTAAAGAAGATGATTTTCTGTTTTTGGATATGGGGGGTGAAATTTCTGATATTTTATTTGTTAAAAATGGAGTTTTGCAAGAAACTTATTCTTTTCCAATTGGTAGAAATGTTTTTATAAAAGAAATAATGAATTCTTTGGGTGAGAGTTACGAAACAGCAGTATCTCGTTTGAGAATTCATCATAAAGAAGAGGTAGATGAGCAGTTGGTAAGTGTTTTGTCTGAATTAAAAAATAAATGGATTCGAGAATTGGAAGAAGGTATGCTCAAATTATCTTCTGGTGGTTTATCTCCTAGGAATATATTTTTAATGACTGATGATGATATGATGGGTATTATTACAAAAACAATTAAAGAAGCAAGGTTTGAGAAGTTAGTTTTCCCAAATTATAACGAGGCTGCAAACTTAGTCCAGATAGATTTTGATAAACTAAAAGAATTTTGTGTATGCGGAGCAAGGGATGTTGATATTTTTCTCAGTTTAGAGACTATATTTGTGAATCGTTTATTTGAGTTAGCTAACGATTAAATTTATAGATTCGTATTGGATATTTTTATTATATTTATGATATTATATTCATGTTAGATAACTATAAAACCACTGACACATGACCATTGATTACTGACCAAAATTTTTTGCTTTGCTAAAAATTTGTCAAATGTCAAATGTTAAATGTCACAGGTCATAAAATTATGCCAAAAAATATTCTTCAAGACATAAATCCACCAAAAAAAAGATCTATTCGAGATATTCCTTTAAAAAATGGTGAAAAAAAGAGTAAAAAGAGTAAGAACAGAAAAGCTCTGTCTGATTTTTCAGGTCCAGTCGAAGGTATAAAATCTGCAAAATCAATTTCATCTTCAAGATGGCCTTGGTATGTTGGTATTGTGGTAGTCTTATTAATTTTGGTTATCACACCAATGATTTTTTCAAGCGCAAGTATATTAATTACTCCAAAACAAACTAATCTAGAATTTGATGGTTATTTTAATGCATCAGATAAAATTGATAACAATATTCCTTATACTGTTTTCACTTATGAAGATATTGGTTCAGAAACTACCCAAGAATTTACAGAGAAAGAGGTGGAGAGAAAAGCATTTGGCGAGATTATAGTTTTTAATTCATATAATTCATCTTCACAAAGATTAGTAAAAAATACTCGATTTGAAACACCGGATGGTAAAATTTACCGGATCCAAAAATCTTTGGTAGTTCCTGGAAGAACAGTTGATGGGGGAGAGGTCATTCCAGGAAGTGTTGTTGCAACTGTTTATGCTGATGAACCCGGAGATAGATACAACATTGACTTAACTGATTTCACAATTCCTGGATTTAAAGGGACAGATCGTTTTAGTAAATTTTATGCAAGGTCGAAGACAAAAATGACAGGTGGTTTTTCTGGTGTTATGAAGGTTATTGACGAAGGTATGGAAAATAAAATGAGGGATGACACCCGGGCTATAAAAGAAAAAGAATTAAAAGAACAAATTTATTCAAAAATTCCTGAAAATTTGGTATTGTTTGCTGATGGAATTTATACAGACTATGAATCACAACCAAATGTTGATATGGGTGATTCTGTAGCTGTTGTTGAAAAAGTTATCTTGAAAGCTGTTTTGTTTGATAAAAATACTTTTGGGAATTATATAGCTCAATATGTAATGCAAGATGAGTACTTTGGGAATGTCGAAATTGATAATATAGAAGACTTATCTTTTGAAATTGATAATAAAGAAAATATTCTCCCATGGGAAGATTCAATTTTTGGTTTTAATTTAAATGGTATTGCAAACTTTGTTTGGGTATTTGATGAAAATAAGTTAAAAACAGATTTTGCCGGTAAAACAAAAAAAGAAACTAATAGTATTTTATCTGCTTATAAGGGAATAACAGAAGCAGAAGTGAGTATTAGTCCATTTTGGAAAATTAGATTTCCAAAAAATACAGATAAGATAAAAATTGAGAGATTGGCATACTAATATACAAATAATACGAATACAGCAAATAGGATAACAAATTTTAGAAAAACAAAAAATATTTTTAAACTAGATTTTATTAACGACGTAGAGCGAGAACAATAGAAAAACGTAACGAAGTGGAGTTTTTCTATTGTCGAGCCGAGAAGTTAATACAGGTAAATACCTCGATGCTCTGCATCGAAGATGGTACAAGCGAAGCGAGTTCCATAATACCCCGGAGCTCTGCTCCGAGGATCCTTTATTTAATAAATTTACTTTATTTCTAATAAAATTTTAAAAAATAATATTTGTAGGCTATTCGTATCATTAGTATAATTCGTAGATTGGTATGTTTACCTCAAAGACTTGCAAAAAAATAACATTTTTGCTAATATTACGGGGTTAAATTGATATACTCTGGTGTTTAGGGTATGTCAGTTGTTTTATATTAATGAATAAACAAGATCAAAACGATTTAAATGTTAACGGAGTCGTTGTTGAAGCTCTTCCCAACACAATCTTTCGTATTGAGTTGGAAAATGGAGAAGAAACAATGGCTTATTTGTCTGGTCGGATGAGGAGGTTTAGGATTCGTGTTCTTATTGGCGATAAGGTGTTAATTAAGACAGATCCTTACGGAGGAAAGGGGAGAATAATTAAAAGATTATAAAAAATAATCTTTTTAGCGTTTAGCGTTTAGCGTTTAGGGTTGTAGGGATGAATTTTACCTTTGGTAAAATTCATTAAAGAAAGATCTTTGATTTTTTTTGCCTATACCCTAAACGCTGTACGCTAAGCCCTTAATAATAATGAAGGTAAAAGCATCAGTTAAAAAAGTTTGCGTTAATTGCAAGGTTGTAAGAAGGAAAGGAAGCCTTCGGGTTATTTGTAGGGCTAATCCTCGTCACAAACAACGCCAGCGCTAATAATTTCAAAATCGACGAACTTCGGTTTTAATTTGGCAAGAATATCACTCACTGTACTTTGAATACACCTCCTGATATTCTCACCAAATTAAAACCGAATTTCATCCAATTTTGAAACTATTAGGAATTTAAGTAAAAAGACTAATAAAAGGTATGCGTATACTTGGTATAACAATCCCAGAAGAAAAAAGATTAGAAATTGGTTTAACCGCTCTGTATGGAGTGGGCCGTTCGCTTGCTCATGAAATTTTAGATAAAGCGAAAGTAGATTATGGTAAAAAATCAAAAGACTTAAAATCAGCAGAAGAAAATAAAATAAGGGAAATTGTTGAACAATATAAAATTGAGGGAGATTTAAAAAGAGAGGTTGCAGGAAATATCAAAAGATTAAAAGATATTAGTTCTTACAGAGGATCTAGACATACAAAAAGATTGCCAGTGAGAGGTCAAAGTACAAAAACAAATTCAAGAACAGTTAGAGGAAATGTTCGAAAGACTATGGGGTCAGGGCGAACAAAAGTAGATAAAAAATAAATTATCCCAGAATTGCCGAACTTTGATTTTATTTGTACAGGAATGTCAGTCGTCGTACTTTCAAATACACCTTCTTCCATTCCTACCCAAATAAAATCAAATTTCATCCAATTTTGAAATAATTTTTAGTAAAACGATGGGTAAAAAAAGAATTATAAAAAAATCAGGAGGAGATAAATCTTTAAAAACAAGATCATTATCTCGGGTACCAAAAAAGAAGCTATCTTCTGGTGTTTTGCATATTCAATCTACTTATAATAATAGTCGGGTGTCATTAACAGATGAAAAAGGAAATATGATCTGTTCTTCATCCAGTGGATCACTTGGTTTTAAAGGGGCAAAAAAGGGAACTCCTTTTGCTGCTGCAAAAGCAGGGGAATTGATCGGAGAAAAAGCAAAGATGATGGGGGTTAAAGAGGCAAAAGTAATTGTGAATGGTGTTGGAGCCGGAAGAGAATCTTCTATCAGAGCTTTTCTTTCAACCAGCGGTGCAAATATTATATCAATCAAGGACGTGACTCCGGTGCCACATAATGGGCCAAGACCAAAGAAACCAAGAAGAGTTTAAATTATTCTAAAATTGGCGAACCTCGGTTTTAATTTTTAATAAATTTGCGGTTACCCGGTAACCCCAGAAAATTTATTAAAAATTAAAACCGAATTTCATCGAATTTTTAAATAATTTTTTCAAAAAAATAAAAATATTAAAAAAATGAAGTTAAAAAAATACAAAATAGGAAGAAGGTTAGGAGCGAGCGTTTTCGACAAATGTCAAACGCAGAAGTTTGCTTTGTCTGAGCAAAAGAGGGGTAGTGGAAGACCTAAAAGAAGAAAACAAATTTCTGATTACGGTTTTCAGTTACTTGAAAAACAAAAAGTGAGATTTACTTATGGGTTGAAAGAAAAGCAATTAGTGAATTATATGAAAGAGGTAATGAGTAAAAAGGGTGTGAATGTTTATGATGAATTATATAAAAAACTGGAATCGAGATTGGATAATGTTGTTTATAGATTTGGCTTGGCAGAAACAAGAGCAAAAGCAAGACAAATGGTAAGCCATGGACATATTGTGGTGAATGGAAAAAAACTGAATATCCCCTCATACTCTGTGAATTTGGGGGAAACGGTTGGCATAAGAGCTCAGAGTCAAGGAAAAGCTTTGTTTGAAAATTTGGAAGAAAAAATCAAGAATAGTAACATCCCAACTTGGCTTTCATTTGATATTAAGAAAAAACAAGGAAAAGTTGTTGGAGTGCCGAAGATGATGGACGGAAAGGAGTTTAATCTTAGGCAGGTATTTGAGTATTACAGTAGGTAATCCCAAAACTAGCGACCTTCGTTTCTTTTTTCTCAAATTTCCATTCACCTTATTCTAAGATAAGGCTTACGAAAATTTTTCGAAAAAATAAACGAATCTCATCTAGTTTTGAAATTACCCTGAGAAGTAGATAGAAATTTCAAAAATAAAAAATATACTGATAAAAAATTAATTTGGCAGACAGGTATTTATAAGTTAACTTTTATCAAAATAATATTGAGCGTTTAGCGTCTAGCGTTTAGGATTGTAGGGAATAAATTTTGGCTAAAGCCAAAATTTAAAAAATCTATAACCCTAAACGCTAAACCCTGAACCCTAATTAAAATTATGTCAGACTACAACATAGTATTACCATCACAACCACAAGTCTCCACAGAGGAGGGTTTTAAGGGTGAATATAAAATTGATGGTCTTTATCCAGGATATGGCTATACTCTTGGTAATTCACTGAGAAGAATTATTCTATCTTCTTTGCCGGGGGCAGCTATTACCTCTGTAAAAATTGATGGCGTTAATCATGAATTTTCTACTATCAACGGTGTCAAAGAAGACGTTATTAATATTTTGTTGAATTTGAAGAAGATAAAGATAAAAATGTTGACCGATGAACCACAAGAATTGACTCTTAAAATAAAAGGTATTAAAGATGTGACTGCAAAAGATATTGAAACTCCTGGACAAGCTGAAATTTTAAATCCAGATCAACACATTGCAACAATTACCAATAAGACAACTACATTAGATATTCGAATGACTGTTGAAAAAGGTTTGGGATATATTTCAAAAGATGATTTGAAAACTGGAAAAAACGAAATAGGTGTTATTACTATGGATGCATTCTTTACTCCAATTAGAAGAGTAAGCTATGAAGTTGAAAATATGCGTGTTGGAGATAGAACAGACTTTAATAGGTTGAAAATTTTTATTGAAACCGATGGAACACTACTTCCAAGAGAAGCTTTGGAGAATTCAATTGATATTATGATTCAGCAATTGCGAGCAGTTGTTGGTTTTAAGAAGGAAGAGGAAGAAATAATTGAAGAAAAAAATATCGAAGAAGAAAGCGAGGATGGTGATAAGGAAAAGGACGATATTGAATTTTTAAAAACAAGGATTGATACACTAGATATGTCAGCGCGAACAGTTAATGCTTTGTCTTCGGCAAGTATCAGGACTGTTGGCGGTTTGGCTAAGAAAAAAGAATCAGACCTACTTGAATTAGACGGTTTGGGAGATAAAGGATTACAAGAAATTAAAAGAGCTTTGAGTAATTTTGGAATAGTATTAAAGCAAGACAAGTAAAATTTTCAAAGAAAATTTCAGATTTAAGATTTAAGATTTAAGAATTAAGCAAAAATTTTGGCTTTGCCAAAATTTTTCAAACAGATTCTTAAATCTTAAATCTTAAATCATAAATCTAAAAACATGTTACACCACAAAAAAGGAAGAAAATTAGGACGAGTTACAAAACAAAGAACTGCCTTGTTGCGTTCTTTGGCTATTTCTCTAGTAAAACACGGAAAAATTATAACGACTGAAGCAAAGGCAAAAGAACTCCGACCTTTTATTGAAAAACTGATTACAAAAGGAAAAGATAATTCTGTTACATCAAAAAGATTAGTAAATTCTAGACTAGGAAGCGGAGGAAAAGATGCAACAAAGAAAATTTTTGAAGAAATTGCTCCAAAATACAAAGATAGAGATGGGGGTTATACTAGAGTATTGAAATTAGTACCAAGAACAGGAGATGGAAGCAAAATGGCAGTAATTGAATTGGTGTAAGGTATATTTGCAAAAAGTTGCAAAATAACTATAATTAGCAAAATAAAAATTATGCAATATAAAATTGATGCAAAAGGAAAAAAGTTAGGAAGAATCGCCAGCGATGTGGCTGCTTTGTTAATGGGGAAAAATGATCCAAATTTTCAAAGAAACCAGGTAGCTAATGTTAAAATAGAGATTGAAAATGTTTCAGAAATGGATATTGATACAAAAAAATTAGATAATAAGGAGTATCAAAGATATTCTGGATATCCAGGAGGTCGAAAAGTGAGAAAGATGAAAGAGGTTATTGAAAAAAAAAGGATATGCTGAAGTTTTTGAGAAGGCAGTATATGGAATGTTGCCAGCAAATAAATTAAGAGCAAAAATAATGAAAAATCTTATAATAAAGTAAAATTTTTAATAAAAATTTCGGATTCAAGATTTAAGATGTAAGATTTAAGAATCAAAAATTTGCAAAGCAAATTTTTTCATAAATCTTAAATCTTAAATCATAAATCTAAACAAAATATGGTAGAAAAGACCAAAAAAACAACAAAAAAAACAACTACTCAAAAATCTTCAAAATCAGAAAAGTATTTTGAAGCAGTAGGACGAAGAAAAACAGCTACTGCTAGAGTGAGAATTACAGAAGCAAAATCTGATGCTTTTGTGATAAATCACGATAAGGAATTAGAAAAAGTGTTTTCAACATCAGAACTACAAGAAGTTGCTAAGGAGGCTTTGAAGAAATCTGATGTGGGAGTAAAATTTAAAGTTTCTGCTCTGATAAATGGTGGTGGAATAAGTGCGCAGGCAGGAGCATTAAGGCATGGAATTTCCCGAGCACTCGTAAAATTTGATGAACAAACAAAAAATAAACTAAAAAAAGCAGGTTTCTTAAAAAGAGATCCAAGAATGAAAGAACGAAAGAAACCAGGTTTGAAGAAGGCTAGAAAAGCACCACAATGGTCAAAAAGATAAAAATAAAAAACACTCGCATAGCGAGTGTTTTTTATTTTTATCTTTTTGACCATTGCTAGTAGTAAGGTGTAAGTGCTAAGTAGTAAGAAAATTCAATGGCTCACCCGATGAGCCGTTGAATTTTTCAGAAAAAGGGTGGGTGTCCGACACCCACCAATGGCTTTGTTGAGCTGTTTTCGGTGGTTCATGCATGAGTCATTGAATTTCATTGCTTTTTTCGATTTAAAATGTTAAAAATAAATTAGAAACAGTAATAAAAATTTAACAAACGGAGGTTGTTATGCCATTTGGATTCAATAAAGATAAGTTGGAAAAGGTTGTTGATCCTAAAACCGGAGAAGAAACGAAGAAACCCGGCCCTTTATCTCACACAAATACAGAAACTGTAAATTTAGAAAGAATCGAAAGTACTTCTGGGATTTGGGGAGAATTTGGGATTGTTAATCTTGATGAAGAGGACTAATTTATATCACGGAGGTTATAATAACCTTCGTTTTTTTGTCAAAAAACTTGAATCCATTTCTATTTTTTGTTATGATACTTCAAGCTAAAAATTCTATTTATGTCAAAAAAAGACGAAAACCCTAAAACAAAATTCGGGCAAGGAAAACAAAAAAAAGAATATATTGAAGATGATATCACTCTTGAGGTTGATGATGTGGCAAAAGAAAACCTTGGTGAAAAATCCGGTGGTTTTGGCGGTGATGCTACAAAAAAACTTCGGGATAAACTTAAAAAATGTACTGAGGAAAAACAAGAGTACTTAGATGGTTGGCAAAGAGCAAAAGCTGATTTGGTAAATGCCAAAAAAGACTTTGAAGCACAAAAAAAAGATTTTGTGAAATTTGCTAAGGGTGATTTGCTTATGCAAATTATTCCCGTTCTGGATTCTTTTGATATGGCTTTCAAAAATACAGAGGGTGTTTCAAAAGAATGGTTGAGTGGGGTGAGGTATATTCAAACTCAATTTATGACGATTTTAAATGAAAATGGGGTAAAAGAAATAAATCCAGAAAATGAAAAATTTGATCCCAATAAACATACAGCAGTTGAAACGATTAATGTTGACGAGGAAGAAAAAGACAATATAATATTGGAGGTTGTACAGAGAGGATATAGTCTTAATAGTAAAATTATTCGTGAAGCAAAGGTGCATGTTGGTGAATATAGAAGTAGTTAAGCTTTTGTTTCAGAAATTTTTAATTTTTAATTTTTAAATAATTTCAAATTTTTAAATGTTTAATTTTTAAACACAAAATTTGCAAAGCAAATTTCGTCAAAGTGTTTAAAAATTAGTTTATTAAAAATTGTTTAAAAATTATAAATTATAAATTAAAAATTTTTTGTGAAGGTTTTAACGATAAGTTGGATTAATTAAAATAACAAACAATTATTAGAGATAATAAGAAATATAAGAAATATGAGCAAAATTTTAGGTATCGATTTAGGAACAACTAACTCCGCAATGTCTATTATTGAAGGTGGAGAACCAAAAATTATTGAAAACGCAGAAGGGAACAGAACAACCCCTTCTATTGTTGCATTATCAAAAACCGGAGAAAGGTTGGCCGGCCTTTTGGCTAAAAGACAAGCCGTAACTAATCCGCAAAATACTGTTTTTGGAATTAAAAGATTTATTGGACATAACTTTGATGATGAAGTTGTCCAGAAAGATAAGAAAACTGTCCCTTATGAGATGAGAAAAGCTGATAATGGAGGTGTTGAGGTAAAGATGGGTGATAAATGGCATACACCAGAGGAGGTATCGGCAATGTTTATTCAAAAATTAAAGGCAGACGCTGAAGCAAAGTTAGGTGAGAAAGTTACCAAAGCAATTATTACTGTACCGGCTTATTTCAATGATGCACAAAGAAAAGCCACCAAAGACGCGGGGAAAATTGCTGGACTTGAAGTAAAAAGAATTATCAACGAGCCAACAGCGGCTGCGCTTGCTTATGGTTTTAATAAAAAGAAAGACCAACAAATTGTGGTTTTTGACTTTGGTGGTGGTACTTTTGATGTTTCTGTTTTAGAAGTTGGAGATGATGTTGTTGAGGTAAAATCAACAGATGGTGATTCACATATGGGTGGAAAAGATATTGATCAACAAATCATCAAATGGATAATTGATGAGTTTAAAAAAGAAAGTGGAGTGGATATTTCCAAAGACCCTCTAGCCTTACAAAGACTAGACGAGGCGGCAGAAAAAGCAAAAATTGAACTTTCGTCAGCAACAGAATCAGAGATCAATATTCCGTTTATTACATCAGATGCCGAAGGGCCAAAACACTTACTTTTGAAATTGTCTCGGGCTAAGTTAAACGAACTTGCAGATGAATATGTCAAAAGATCAATTGATATTACTAAAAGAGCAGTCGAGGCTTCACCCTTCGAAATTTCAGATATTGATGAAATTGTTTTGGTGGGAGGGCAGACAAGAATGCCCGCAATTCAAGAAGCTGTAAAAGAGTTATTTGGAGGAAAAGAGCCAAATCAATCAATTAATCCAGATGAAGTGGTTGCGGACGGAGCTGCTATTCAAGCGGGTGTCTTACAAGGAGATGTAAAAGATGTTCTTCTTCTTGATGTTATCCCTCTATCGTTTGGAATTGAAACTATGGGTGGGGTAGCAACAAAATTGATTGAAAAGAATACAACTATTCCAACTTCAAAATCTCAGGTTTTTTCAACCGCTAGCGACAATCAGACCTCAACAGAAATCCATATCGTTCAGGGAGAAAGATCAATGGCGGGAGATAATAAAAGTCTTGGAAGGTTTATTCTTGATGGAATTCCACCGGCACCAAGAGGTATTCCTCAGGTAGAGGTAACTTTTGATATTGATGCGAATGGTATTCTAAATGTAAAGGCAAAAGACAAATCAACAGGAAAAGAAAATTCAATTAGAATCGAAGCCTCATCTGCTTTAAGTGACGAGGATATCGAAAAAATGAAAAAAGATGCAGAAATGCATGCTGATGAAGATAAGAAAAAGAAAGAAATGATTGATGTAAAAAATGTTGCAGAGCAAATTATTTACACAGCTGAAAAGGCGGTTAAAGATGCGGGAGATAAAGTGAATGATGATATTAAAACTGGGGTAAATACAAAAATTGATGCTCTGAAAAAAGTAAAAGATGGAGATAATTTAGATGAAATTAAAAAAGCAACAGAGGAGCTTTCAGTCGAGATGCAAAAAATAGGTTCAGCAATGTCGACTGATGCGGAACAAACGCAGAACGATACCGAACAAACACAGAAACAATCCGATAACGAAAATGTCCGTGATGCAGATTTTGAGGAAAAAGACGAACAAGGAAAAGATGAAGATAAGGGTGGCGAGGACAAAAAAGAATAATTTTAATTCATAAGACGAACCGCCTCCGGCGGTTCGTCATCACAAAGACTTTAAATTACGAGGGAGTCTGTCGGATTTAATAAATTTTCGTTACCTGGTAACCTGTCTGTATTGGCCTAGTTACCGGGTAACCTAAGAAAATTTATTAAATCCGATACCCTACGAGTAATTTAAAAATCTGAGGCAATTTAGTTTTGGACTTGCGAAGTTCCTCGTCATTGCGAGGCGAAGCCGTGGCAATCCAGTCTTCGGCTTGCGCGAGCAAGCAAAAAACAACAAAATTTTAATGGCTCACGCATGAGCCATTGATTTTTTGTATATTTTAATGGGTTACCAGGTAACCCACTTTTTTAATACAAAAAATAGGGGTGGTAAAAACCACCCCCATTTACGAAAAAAGTTTCGCAGAAATTTAAGTATATATTAATAGGGACTTAAATTTCTAATACAATAAAATTCAGAAGCAAGGCTTCTGAATTTTTTCTTTATTTTTAACTTAATTTAATGTAAAATACTCCTGTTATGTCAGAAGACTACTATAAAATTCTCGGCGTTGAAAAGGGCGCATCAAAATCAGATATAAAAAAAGCTTTTCGAAAAATGGCTCACAAATATCACCCTGATAAAAACGGAGGTGATGAAGCTAAATTTAAACAAGCCAGCGAAGCTTATGCTGTTTTGTCTGATGAGAAAAAAAGAGCCGAATATGATACATATGGGACAACATTTGGAAATGGCGCAGGAGCAGGTCAAGGCTTTGGTGGTTTTGATTTTTCAAATTTTGCACAACAAGGCGGTGTTGAGTTTGATCTAGGGGATATTTTTGGTGATATGTTTGGTGGACAGAGAGGTGCTAGAACAAAAAGAGGAAATGATATTTCGATTGATATAGAAGTACCCTTCAAAGATTCTATTTTTGGGATTGAAAGAAAAATTTTAGTTACTAAAAATTCCACCTGTGATGCTTGTTCTGGAACTGGTGGAAAACCAGGAACTTCTATGACAACCTGCTCTGTTTGTAATGGAAATGGACAAGTACACGAAACCAAAAAATCAATTTTAGGAACTGTTTCTGTTGCTCGAACTTGTGATAACTGTCTTGGAAAAGGAGAAATGCCAAAAGAAAAATGTAAAAAATGTACGGGGCAGGGGGTTAGTAGAAAACAATCAGAGATTAGTATTAATATCCCCGCTGGTATCAATAATGGTGAAATGATGCGATTGGCTGGTGCGGGTGAAGCGGTGACTGGTGGGGTACCAGGAGATTTGTATATTAAAATTCATGTTACTTCTGATAAAAAATGGCGAAAGGAGGGCTACAACCTGGTTACAGATTTAAATGTTAAATTAACTGATGTTTTGCTAGGAACAGAGTACAACCTAAAAACATTTGATGGTGATATTAAGTTAAAAATTCCGGCGGGAGTAAGTTTCGGAGAAATTTTACGAATAAAAGGTAAGGGAGTACCGATGAATAATTCTCAGCGAGGAGATATAATGGTCAAACTAAATATTCAACTTCCAAACAAACTAAACAGAAAAACCAAAAAATTGGTTGAAGAATTAAAGGACATCGGGGTTTAAATCTAAAAAACAAAAAATCTCATTCTTACATTCTCGAGAATGTAAGAATGAGATTTTTTGTTTTTGGACATTTGTTTTTATGCTATAATTGTTTTTATCATGAAAATAATAACAGATGAAAAACAAATAGATGAAGTTTTGGAAAGAGGAACGATTGTTCAGGTTTTACCTACCAAAGAAGATTTTAAGAAAAGATTGATGGGTGGTGAAAAAATGCGTTTCTATATTGGTTTTGATGCTACTGCACCCACCTTGCATTTGAGTCATGCTAAAAACTTAATGCTTCTTGAAAAATTTAGAAAACTTGGACACGAGGTTATTGTGCTTTTTGGTGATTTTACAGCACGGATTGGTGACCCAACAGGTGAGAATTCTGCGCGGAAACAACTAACTCGCGAAGATGTGATGGAAAATGTTAAAATCTGGAAGGGTTTAATAAAACCCTTGATGAATTTTGAAGATAAAGAAAATCCACCAATAATTAAATATAACCATGACTGGCTTTCAAAACTAACTTTTGAGGATGTGATCGGACTGGCGGGGAACTTTACTGTTCAGCAAATGCTTGAAAGGGATATGTTTGCTAAGAGAATGTCTAATTTAAAAGGTGTTAATACTGTTGTTATGTGTAGATATTGTAAGTATATATTTCCCTCTCCAATCCAGTTTGGTTCTAACAAAGGTTTTAATTCAGCCAAGTTAGAGGGGAATTTAATAAATTGTCCTAAATGTAAAAAAATGACAGGGATGGATAAGGAAGATATGATACAGTCTGAACCAATTTACCTTCATGAGTTTTTGTATCCTTTAATGCAAGGTTATGATTCTGTTGCTATGGATGTTGATGTAGAACTTTGTGGAACTGATCAGATCTTTAATGCTTTAGCAGGAAGAACTCTTCTCAAAAAAATAAATAAAAAAGAGAAGTTTGTTGTTGCAGTTACTTTAATGGAAAATCCAAAGACGGGGGAGTTAATGTCTAAAAGTAAAGGGACGGGAGTGTTTCTTGATAGTTCAGCAAATGATATGTATGGGCAAATAATGTCTCAACCTGACGAGATGATGGAAATATTATTTAAAAATGTCACACAATTAAGTTTTGACGAGATAAATAATATTTTAAACTCTGATAATCCAATGGACGCGAAAAAAAGACTCGCTTTTGAAATAGTTAGTTTGTTGAAGGGGGAAGATAAAGCCAAAGAAGCAGAAGAAAATTTTAAAACTCAATTTCAGAAAGGAGAAATTCCAGAAAATATTGAAGAATTTGAGGTAAAAGAAAATGAAGGAATTTTAACTGTATTAACTCAAATCGGATTCACTCAATCAAACGGAGAAGCACGTCGAAAAGTAACCGAAAAAGCCGTAAAATTGGACGGAGAAGTGGTTGTAGACCCAACTTATACATTAGAATCAGGTGATAAGATTGTTAAATTAGGAAGGAAAATAGCGAAAATTATTGTGAAATAATTTTCTAGTAGTAAGGTGTAAGTAGTAAGTAATAAGAAATCTTGCTTTGCAAAATTTATTGACGAAAATCGCTTCGCGATTTTTGTCTTAATCACGAAGAAAGAGATTTAAATTCTCTAAAAAAGTTTTTAAAGAAAAACTTGATATAATTTACAAACAATAAGGCTTGCACAATATTTTTTATTGTATATACTTATGTATATACATAAGTATAATAAAAAAATGAAAACTAAAATCAAAAAATGGGGAAATAGTCTAGCTTTAAGACTTCCAAAAACGAGCATCGAATTATTGGGGTTAAAAGAAAATAGTTCTGTTGTTTTTGATTACGATAAAAATCGAATTATTATAAAACCAGATCAAAAAAGAGAGTATACTTTGAATAATTTGGTTAGTAAAATTACCCCAAATAATAAACACAAAACAGTTGATTGGGGCAAGCCTGTTGGTAAAGAATTATGGTAAAGAAAAAATATATTCCAGAAAGGGGTGATGTAGTTTGGTTAAATTTTAACCCAACCAAAGGTCATGAACAAAAAGGCACAAGACCTGCTGTGGTTTTATCCCGCCAAAAATATAATAAAAATTCAGAACTTTTGCTTGCTTGTCCTATTACTTCGGTGTCGAAAAAATATCCATTTGAGGTTATCTTAAATAATTGTGATATTAATGGAGTTGTTCTTGCTGATCAGATAAAAAACATTGATTGGACTGCAAGAAATATTAAATTTATATATAAATTAGAGGATAAAGTTTTGCAAGAAATTATAAAAAAAGTTTCAGTTTTAATTCAAAATAAGTAATTATGTCAAAACAAATAGCACTATCAGGAGTAAAACCAACCGGTCGACCACATATCGGTAATTATTTTGGTGCCATAAAGCAGTTTGTTGATATGGCTAATTCTGATGATCACCAAATGTATATTTTTATTGCTGATTACCATGCGTTGAATTTTATTCATGATGCGAAAGAAATGCAGGATAATTCTTTTGACTTGATTTTGGATTATTTAGCAGTTGGCCTTGATCCTGAAAAAGTTGTTTTGTATAAGCAATCATCTGTTCCACAAGTAGCAGAGTTGTGTTGGATATTTGATACGATTACTACAATGCCATATTTAATGCGAGCACATGCTTTCAAAGATGCGGAAGCTAAAAATAAAGATATTGGGGTGGGGGATTTCAATTACCCAGTTTTGATGGCAGCAGATATCTTAATCCAAGATACTGATCTTGTACCGGTTGGAAAAGATCAGCAACAACATGTTGAGATGGCTCGAGATATTGCCGAGAAATTTAATCGGATTTTTGGAGAAACTTTTAAATTGCCAAAAGTTTTAATCAAAGAGGATGTTCAATCGGTACCGGGAGCAGATGGACAGAAGATGTCTAAATCCTATAAAAACCACTTACCACTTTTCGCAACGGAAGAAGAAACAGAAAAATATGTAATGTCTATTCCGATGGACTCAAAAGAAATTGATGAAAAGAAAAATCCGGAAGATTATGCTTTGTATAAAATATTCAAACTTTTTGCGACTGATGAACAAGATGTGGAAGTACGAGAAATGTTTGAAAAAGGTGGAGTAGGTTATGCTGATATTAAAAAATATGTTGCAAAAGTTATCAACGATTATCTAACAGAAATGCGGGAAAGAAGGAAAGAACTCGCACAAAATAAAGAAGAAATTCTAAAAATTCTCGAAGAAGGTGGCAAAATCGCTCGTGAAGGAGCGGAGGAAAAAATGAAAGAAGTCCGACAAAAAACAGGCTTATCCTTGTAGTTCGTCTTTGCGATCCGTCAGCTGACGGAGAAGCAATCCAGTCATCGTGAGGCGAAGTCGAGCTAATATAAATCATAAAAAATTCAATGGTCCGTCAGCTGACGGGCCGTTGATTTTTATTGTATTCATATATTAAATATGCTTTAATGGTTTTGGAATAAGTAGAATAAAAATAGTTTAAATTTAAAAAAAGGAGTTGGATATGAAATTGTTGCGAATGCTTGTTTGGATAGATTCTTATATGAACAATATTGATAAGGTTATTGAGTCTGAGCCAAGTGCCATTACTCTGGGAATTTTTCTTTTAGGCTGTCTCTCATCTTGCATTCTAGTTGTTGGTATTATTTCTCTAAAAACTGATATGATTATGTTTGCCGGCATTCCATATGTTTTGTTAGGGTTGGGTCTTCGTACTTACTTAAAAAGAAAGTACGATGTGGATATTCTTTCTAAAATTTAAGTAAAAAAGGAGAACAAAATGTCTGATTTCACCATTATTTTCTTGAGAGTACTTTTTTGGATCTTGTTTTTTTGGAAAAATATAGGCATTGCTGATAGTTATACTAAAGCGACACCTTCTTTTTTCTCATTAGGACTTCTTTCGTTAATTGTTATTTTCTTCGGGCTTCTAGGTTCTTCGGGTATTGTTTTGCTTATAGGTTTCTTGTTCTATGTGTTTTGGGGATTTTTGGTTTATACTTTTTTCAGAGAGAAATATGGGCTAAGTATTTTGAATGGATGGAAATAGTCCCAGCACGGTCCAAATAAGGATCGTGTTTTTTTGTTTGAAATTTAAGCCTAATTTGGTATTATTAACTTCATGAAAAATCGTATTTATATTAAAGATCTAAAAGATCACAAAACAAAAGAAGTACAAATTGCGGGTTGGATTGATACCATTCGACATCAAAGCAAGATGACTTTTTTTGATTTTCGAGATGCTACTGGAAAAATTCAGGGTGTCGTTTTTGATAAACCAGAACTTTTTGAAAGAACTAAGGAAATGCGAGATGAGTTTGTTGTAAATGTAACAGGTATTGTAAATGAACGACCAGATAATGCAAAAAAAGATGTTCAGAATGGTGATATTGAATTGGAAATAACTGAGATTGAAGTCTTGAATAAAGCCGAAACTCCTGTTTTTGACATTAAATCAGATACAAGAGTTGTTGGAGAAGAAACTCGTTTGAAGTATAGATATTTGGATTTGCGTTCTGAAAGAATGAAAAAAAATATTACTAACCGACACAAAGTGATTAAGTTTGTCCGAGATTTTCTCGATAAAGAAAGTTTTCTAGAAGTTGAAACTCCGATGTTGACTAAATCTACTCCTGAGGGGGCGAGAGACTATCTTGTGCCGTCCAGACTACACCAAGGTAAGTTTTATGCGCTTCCACAAGCCCCACAACAATACAAACAACTTTTGATGGCATCCGGTGTAGAGAAATATTTTCAAATAGCACGATGTATGCGTGATGAAGATATGAGAGGGGATAGACAGCCAGAATTTACCCAATTGGATATAGAAATGGCTTTTGTGGAGGAAGAAGATGTTTTGCAATTAAACGAAAAACTATTGATTGAAATTGTTGAAAAATTTTATCCAGAAAAGAAAATTCAACAAATACCTTTCCCGAGAATTACCTACAAAGAGGCAATGGAAAAATACGGCACAGACAGACCTGATTTAAGAAAAGACAAAAATGACCCCAACGAGTTGGCGTTTTGTTGGGTGGTAGATTTTCCTTTCTTCGAAAAAACAGCTGACTCTGATGACCCGCAGGCAAAGGGCGAGTGGACATTTACTCACAATCCATTTTCACTTTCAAAACCTGAATTTATTGATGATTTGAAGGCAGGAAAAAACATTGAAAATATTATCGCAGCACAATACGATATTGCTTTAAACGGATCAGAGATAGGTGGGGGAAGTATTCGAGCCCACGATTCAGAAGTCTTAAAATCAACCTTGAAAATAATTGGCTGGTCAAACGAGCAAATTCACAATGATTTAGGGCATATGATTTCAGCACTAGAATCGGGAGCACCACCGCACGGAGGAATTGCTTGGGGGTTCGATCGATTAATGACTATTTTAGAAGGGGAGGAGAGTATTCGAGAAGTAATTGCTTTTCCAAAGACTCGTGAAGCCCGTGATCCAATGATGGAAGCCCCTGCGGATGTAGAGAAGGAGCAGTTAGATGAACTGGACCTTCAATTAAAGCCAAATAAATAGAAAATAACCATTATCATATTATCAATAATATGATAATGATTTGTTCAAATAGATAATCACTTATTCTTATATTCTCGAGAATATGAGAATAGAAAATAGGCAGAATATAAAAGCGACTTTTTACAAAGTCGCTTTTATTTTTAATCAAGATTTTGGAGTTCAACCAGTCTGGAATAAAGACCCTTTTTGTTAGACATAAGATCCTGATGGGTTCCTCTGTCAATAATCTTACCTTTATCCATAATATAGATAATGTCAGCCTGTTTAATTGTTGCAAGGCGGTGAGCTATTGCTATGATTGAGATTGAAGTTTTTTGTTTCAATTTATCAATCATTTCTTGAACAATTTTTTCAGCCTCACTATCTAACGAAGATGTTGCCTCATCCAAAACGAGTACTTTTACGCCGTTTAGTAAGGATAGATATGCTCTGGCGATCCCAACCCTTTGTCGTTGCCCTCCGGAGAGTTTAACACCTCTTTCACCAACTTCGGTATCAATTCCATCTGGAAATTTTTCTGAATCATTTATTTCATCTTCCAGATGAGCCGCTCTTATCGATTCAGTTATTTGGTCATCGGTAGCTTCTGGGAAGCCATATTTTATGTTTTCAGCAATAGTTCCATCAAATATGTCGATATCTTGTTGAACCACCGCAAACAATTTTCGATACCAAGAACGATCTATCTTTCTGATATCGACCCCGTCAAGGGTAATTTGCCCCTCTTTTAGATCATAAACACGACAAAGAAGTTTTATTAATGTGGTTTTTCCGCCTCCAGTTTTTGAAACTAAAGCCGCCATTTTATTTTTTGGAATGTCCAAACTCACATTTCTTAGGACTGTTGTATCATTGCCATTATACGAAAAGGTTACATTTTGTACTTCAAAATTTCCTTCGTATCGTTTTGGAACGATGGCATTGGGATTATTTTTTACATCAACTTTTTCATCTAATAAATCTTTCATTCTCATTACAGAAAATAAATATTTTATAATCTGGGTGTAAGCTCTGGTTATTTGCCAGATGCTTTCGTTGGTTGTATTTCCAGTAGCGATGATATATATAATCGTACCGACAGTACTTTGACCGGTGATGACAAAATAAATACCTATCAATACCGTAAGAATGAAAAAATTGTTTAATAAGAGGCCAACAATTAGCAGGTACTTTTGTGATCCTATGCTAGCAGCAACATCTAATTTGTCCATTTTCTTTCTGATTTTTGAAAAACGATTCACCTCTCGTTTCTCTTGTACATACCCCTGAACTGTTGATGAGTTAATGAGTGACTGGCAAAATAGACCATTTGAGATTTCCTTGTTTTCTTCCCACTTATCCCACATTGGTGCGAATTTTTTATAACACCGCAAGTTTACCCAAATTGCTGGTATAAAAGGAATAAAGAATAATATTCCTAATTTCCAATCAATAATAAGCATAAACACAATGTTTATTGTGATAAATAACGTTTGTGGGACAAAATCCCAGACTAAATTCATGAGAATTTCCAGCATGCGATTGCAACCCTTTTCTATTTTTGCAATTTTTTTGCCGGTATTTTCTTTTTCGTGATAGCTTTGTGATAAATCCAAAAGTTTTTTCTGTGCCATTGCTGGCCAAAAATTTTCTAATTTTATCAATCCCCTCAGAAGTTCCACTTCCTTTTTGAGGCGGTTGATAATAACCGTTAAGTTTTTAGAAAGAAAGAATAAAACCATTAAAAATATCAAATAATAATTTATAGTTTTTGTTTCTAAAACATTTGGGAGTTCATCAAAGATTAATTTTAGAATAAAAGGGAAGATTAAATTCAAAATTTGAATTATTACTAACCAAAAGAATATTCGCTTAAATCTATTTTTTTCTTTCCCAACTCCAATTAATTCCCACAAAGTTTTGATACCTTTGGCAAAAAAACCAAACGATGTATCTCTATTTTTTTCATCCCAATCTTTCATCCCACTCTCCTTATTTTTAGTTTTGTTTATTTGGCATTCTGGTATTCTTGAGAATACCAGAATATTTTTATGCTACCTGTTTTGTTTGTTTGGATAAATTCGATAATCAACAACAACATGTTGTTTACCTAACTGGTTTTTCCATGTGCGGATGCCAGTTAATTTACCGCCCAACGATGTAGCAACTTTTTTACTTGCTATGTTGTGAACAACAGCAGAGTATCTTAGGTATGGATAATCAAAGTTTGATTCAACCCAATCCTGAATTCCCATGATGGTTTCTAAGCCATACTTATGTCCGTGTGCTTTTTTCTTGATCCATATTCCAAAGGAGGGGGTGTTGTTTTCATCAAGAAGATTATGTATTCCTCCTCCACCAATGAATTCTCCCGTATCTTTTTTGATGATGGACACTGTTAAATCAGTACCGGATCGAAGTTTCTTAGAAGATCTTTCGATAAAATCATCCGTGTCTTTAATATTACCGGTTGGTTGAGGAAACATATATTTTGTTACCTCTTTTGTTAAATTTTCAAACATATCTTTTCGATGTTTTGGCGAAACAGGTATTAACAACAATCTTTCCGTTTTAATTTCTACCTTTCTTAAATCCACTTTTCTCTCCTTTTTCTTGTTTTTTTAAAGAATTTTCTTTGGGAGTCCGACTCCTAAATGATTATTTTATGCTAAACAAAAACTCTCGGGCTTATGTTTAGCTCGAGAGTTTTTAAGTAGGAGGGGAGGGGTTGTTATAAGCGTTTATATGTACGCGTAAAAATAATAGACTTAAAATATCTTGAGCTAAACACCAGCTTGTGTGCCATTGTTTTTGGCATTTTATTTGCTGACGCATAGAAGTACACACCATTTTTAATGGCGTTTTTCCAGTTATTTAGCTGTTGATATTTACGGCATCTAGAACTTAACTTTTTGTATTTTTGGCCTAATTTTTGTTAAAATTTTCT
>CAZSPC010000004.1:0-50485 GCA_964608745.1 uncultured Candidatus Saccharibacteria bacterium
AAAATTTTAACAAAAATTAGGCCAAAAATACAAAAAGTTAAGTTCTAGATGCCGTTGAGTTTTTGATTAGATTATTCAATTATTTTAATCAAAAACTTTTTTGTTTAAACTCATAATTCGAAAAGGAGAAAATTATGAGTACGTTTGATAAAAAAATGATGGATTTGCTTCTGGTTTTAGAACCAGAAGCAATCGAAGTTCTTTTGATTGGTGACCTAGTCACCGATCAAAAAGATGAGGACTAACTCACTTATCAGGTTCAAGGCCGCTGCGAAAGCAGTGGCCTTTTTCATACTTATTGGCGTTTTTTATTTTTAAACTGGATTAGTGCTTAACAAATTATTCCTACCATACTACTAATGAATTAACAGCCTTACCAAATAAATTGCTATCGCAATTTATTTGGTATTTTAAATAAGAGTACTTTTGTTTGTTATTTTCCTTCTATTTTGCTATTATATCTCTAACTTATTTTAATTAAATGGGAGCAAAACCCGTATTGAATATTAAATAAATTCTTTCGTTTTTAAAGGAATTTATTTAGTTCAAATTTCTACGAAATTTGATTCAACAGGGTGATGATTTTTATAGTCGCTACGCTCCTTAAAAATCTATCATGCCAAAAGTAAACCCAGAAATTGAAGCATTTGCTCGAATTAAAGTCATCGGAGTTGGTGGCTCGGGTAAAAATGCCACTAATTATATGATCAACTCAAAAGTTGGTCGTGTTGAATTTATTGTTATAAATACCGACGCCCAAGATTTACATCATTCTAAGGCTGACAAAAAAATTCATATTGGAAAAAACCTGACCAGAGGTCTTGGAACAGGAATGAATGCTGACCTTGGAAAAAGAGCAGCAGAGGAAACAAAAGAAGAGATTCAAGACTCACTAAAAGGAGCTGATATGGTTTTTATTACCGGAGGATTTGGTGGCGGAACCGGAACGGGAGCAAGCCCAATTATTGCAAAAGTAGCCAAAGAACTTGGTATTCTAACTGTAGCGGTAGTAACTAAGCCATTCTTTTTTGAAGGTAATAGAAGAATGGAATTAGCAGAAAATGGCTTGGGAGATTTAAGAGACGCCGTTGACGCTATTATAGTTATTCCAAATGATAGGATACTTAAAATTTCAACCAAAGGAACAACACTTGATAATGCTTTCGCAATGAGTGATGAGGTTTTGCGACAAGCTGTTGAAGGAATTTCTGACTTGATTACATCTCCGGGGAGAATTAATGTGGACTTTGCTGACATTAGTGCAATTATGGAAAAATCTGGCTCAGCTTTGATGGGAATTGGTCGTGCAACAGGAGAAAACAGAGCGGAAGAAGCGGCTAAACAAGCTATCACTTCCCCACTACTGGATGTTTCTATTCACGGAGCAAAAGGTGTTCTGTTCACAATTGCCGGAGGAGATGATTTGACTATGGAGGAAATTCAAACTGCCGCTCAAATCATTACTGAATCAATTGATCCAGATGCTAAGGTTAAATTTGGTACAGTGAAAGATACTAAGTTAAAGAAAAATGAAATTAAGATTACGGTGATTGCAACTGGATTCGATAATCCAGATAATCAGGCAGTCCAAACCGACGAAAAAAAAGATGATAAAAAAAAGGAGAAAAAAGAAATTCATAATGTAGTACCGAAAAGAGTAGAAGATAAATCAAAAATGCTAGACGAGGATGACGAAGACGATACTTGGGATGCTATTCCTTCCTTCTTACGAAGAAAGTAGATTTATGATTTAGGATTTAAGAAAAACCGTTGCGCAAGCGCAACGGTTTTTAAATTATTTTCATCTGGTTTCGTCTTTGCGAGCCCAACACCACTTTTTGGTTTTTCAATAACTCGTTGTTGAAAATTGTGCTTTTCCATCTTTGACATCAATTATCACCCCCTGAGGTGATAACGATTTCGGACGGTACCGGAAAACAACAGTACGACAGGTTGGCAACAAAACAAACCATCTTCTCAAAACAACTTCGACGGTATTTGTATCACCAAACCTTGAATATGTAGGTCTTACTGTATAATCAATCGGCTCTCGAAAATTATCTTTTCTTATACTTAAATGCTCAACAACTTCTCGATCAATAATCTTGCTACCCCTTGGTAACGATCCAGCAACAAAAAAACCATCAAAAATAATTAGAGTTCTTTTATCTCTTTGGTCTATTCCAGAAATATGCTTCACTCCGATACCATTACCCAAAATAATCCCTTCATCTTTAACAACATTTATCTTTCCTCTTTTCCCTAAAATATTATCGTGAAGTGCCATATAAACATTCATTATTTTCTCCTTATTCATAAGATTCTGACAAACACCATTCAAAAAATTCAACATTCAACATTTCAGCAAAAATCATTTTTGCTGAATCAGTTTTTAATCCTTCTGGAATTCTATCAAGAAATCTTTGAGCAAACTTATGCCCTTGATCAAGATATATTTTTGCCTGAAATCCCATTTGAAGTAAATCTGCATCTTTAACAAGTATTGATTCTTTGCTGTACCCGGTCTCAAAATCATCAAAATAACGACACAATCTCTTTTCAACCTCCGACGGAAATTGGCTAATAAAATGAGTAAAAGCAATTCTTTCTCCTGGTGATTTACTTAAATATTTTGTATTTAATTTATTTAAGTCACCCATTCTTGTTTCAGCATTATCGTGAAATAAGGCTTCACAAGCAATTTTTTCAGGATTTTGGTATTCTTCCATAATTGCCAAAATATAAGCAATTTGAGCAGTTAGACAGGTATGTTCAAGAACATTTTCAATTCCCGATTTTACACCCGCCCTGTGCCATCCTGACCGAGAAACATTTCCTAAACTAAACATCTCAAAAATTCCATTTACTAATTTTGTCATCTGATGCATTCTAACTTCTCCTTTTTCAAAATTTAAGAATTTCAAAACAACTTTTTCTACACCCAAATTACCACAAATTAATATAAAAAACAAGTTTTTTACTTCTCTCTTTAAAATTGTTAAAATAAATTGACATTATTCTTAAATCTTAAATCATAAATCATAAATCTCCCACAATTCTTGATTCATGATTCTTAATTCTTATGTACGACTTAGCAATCATTGGTGGTGGCCCTGCTGGAGTATCTGCTGGAATATACGCTGCTCGAAAAAAATTAAAAACTATTTTTATTGCCGACAAATTTACTGGTCAGTCTGTTGTGTCTCCCGATATTCAAAACTGGATTGGAACCCCATCCATTTCAGGTATTGAATTAGCAAAAAATATGGAAAATCACCTCAAAACTTATGCAGATGGTATTGTTGATATAAAAGAAGGAGAAAAGGTTGAAAACATATCCGAAATAAAACCTACAAAATCAGAACATTCCAACATTCCTAGGAATGTTGGAATGTTTGAGATACAAACAAACAAAGACTCTTATACCGCAGAAGCTGTTTTGGTAGCCACAGGAAGCCACAGGAGGCGTTTACAAGCCAAAGGGGTTGACGCCTTGGAACATAAGGGTATTACTTACTGTGCAACCTGTGATGGTCCGTTTTTTACAGATAAGGATGTTGTTGTAATTGGTGGAGGAAATTCAGGTTTTGAGTCTGCATCACAACTTTCTGCTTACACAAAATCAGTTACAATCATTCACCGATCAGAAAAACTAAGAGCAGATGAAATCACAGTCACAAAAGTATCAGAAAACCCAAAAGTAAAAATTATTTTAAACGCCGTTATAAAAGAAATTTTAGGTGAAAATTCAGTAACAGGGTTGATTTATGAGGATACGAAAACAGGAGAAACTCATGAAATAAAAATAGAAGGAGTATTTGTGGAAATCGGATCAGAACCAACCACATCTTTTGTAACTGATTTGGTAGATTTGAATGATTATAAATCAATTATAGTTGACCCGAAAACTCAAAAAACATCAAAAGAAGGAGTCTGGGCAGCTGGAGATTGTACAGATGGTCTATATCACCAAAACAACATCGCTGTGGGTGATGCGGTAAAAGCTTTGGAGGATATTTATCTTTATTTGAAAACAAAATAGAATTATCCCAAAATGGTTTTGTTGAGCCATTTTCAATGGCTCATGCGTGAGCCATTGAATTTTTTTCCAAAAAAGACCAGCTTAACACCGGTCTTTTAAAATTTCTTTTCCAACTTTCGTATTTTGAAATAATTGAAAAAGAATATTATCTGGCTGAACTTGGCTTTTGGAGAAAATTCTTATTTTACCAAAAAAATCATTTTCTCCCCTACACCTCGCCGAGCATTTATTTTTTGTAACTCGAAGACACTTTCCAAAAAAACGCCGACCATTCTTTTTGGCAATTATCTTTGTCCCCCGACTAATAGTAAAAGCTTGGGTCAAAATACAAATCAAAATTTTTTTAATCACCTTTCCCTCCTTTTTCTGATTTTTTGTCTTTTAACAAAATTTAAACAATCTAAAAATAGATTACACCAAAATTTTGCTTTTGTAAATAAATCTAATAAATTCGGTTTTGATAGAGATTTCATTTTATTTATTATAACAGGATAAAACTTGACTTTATCTATTGACTTGTTGTGTAGTTTATGATAGAATATTGCAAATATTTGATTAGCCCGTATGTGTATGGGTTTTTATTTTGAAAAAATAAATAAACATTATTATATTATCAATAATATAATAATGGTTTGATTATCAAATATTAGATGATGGAGTTGACAGAGCGAAACTGTCGCAATATGAGAAATACAATAATTAAATATATGCAGGGATTTACATTTATTCCTATTTTTACAATCGTATCTCCCCTGCTTACCTTTTATCAACCATTAATTGTTGACATAGAGAAAGAATCAGTCGAAATTTCTACACAACTTAATGAAAGACGTGCAGAAAAAATTGATGCTTACTTTGCTCAACGAAATATGCCGTTAGAAGGTTATGGTGCTAAAATGGTTGTGGAAGCAGAAAAAAATAATCTTGATTGGAGATTAATTCCAGCAATTGCTATTAAAGAATCAACTGGTGGAAAATTTGCTTGTGATTATAACCCTTTTGGTTGGGCATCTTGTAAAGTAGAATTTAACTCTTGGGATCATGCAATTGAAACAGTTGCAATGAACCTGGGAGGAAAAAATCCAAATACTGCTAAGTATTACAAAGATAAAACTTTGGAAGAAAAGCTGTATCACTACAACACATCAGTTATTCCAACATATACAGGAGAAATTCTGGAATTTATGGAATTGATTAGAACACAAGATGTATCAAGCAATAGCTTAGCCCTATTAGATAAATAAAACAAAAATTGAGAAGCCTTGCTTCTCAATTTTTGTTTTATGTATGCCCTGCAGAATTCGAATCTGCGACCTTTCGCACGTCAAGCGAACGCTCTAACCAACTGAGCTAAGGGCACATTTGCGGAAGAGGTGGGATTCGACCCACGATTACTAATTATTTTTTTCGTCCTATGGACTCAAAAATAATAAGTATCGTTGGTCGCGGCTCGGAAAATTGAAAAATTAGAAATTTTTCTTTTCCTCCGCCGTTCGAATCCTCTCACATTCTACAATGACGATACAAACAAATATCAACCTAAGCTGGTATTTGTTTGTATCGTTGCGGAAGAGGTGGGATTCGAACCCACGAAGGGTGTAAACCCTTACCGCTTTTCGAAAGCGGCGCTTTCAACCTCTCGGCCACTCTTCCATGCCCATAAGTGTAGCAATTTTTTGCTTTTTTTTCAAAAATTGGTATAATTTCAAGCGAAAACTAATAAAAGTAAGCAAAGTTTTTGTTTACTTTTATTCAGTTTGAGTGCAGGAATTATATAAGACGAAGTGCTTTTATAATTCCAAACGAAAACTAACAAAAATAAGCAAAGTTTTTGTAGTATATTTTCAAAAATTGTTTATAAATTATAAATTTATAAATTAAAAATTCTTCAATGGCCTCATCGTCTAGTGGATACAGGAATGAAAAGAAATAAGTTTTTCTTTTCATCCGGTTCTGAGCAAAGCGAAGAAATTTCCGTTATCGACCGAAGGGAGATAGGAAATAGGCAGGTTTTCAAAATCTGATGTCCTACCAAAAATAAATAAAGAAAGAAATTTAATAATACAAATAAATATTACACGGCCTCATCGTCTAACGGTTAGGACATCAGGTTTTCAATCTGAGAATCGGGGTTCGATTCCCCGTGAGGTCACTAGACACCAAAACCAGAGCGGTAGCTCTGGTTTTGTTGTGTCTAGTAGGCATCACGGGGAATCGAACCGAGTGAAGTATGGAGGAGTCCGTCGGCTGACGGATGACAAACACGAGTCCGTAGGACGAAGTTTGAATTTAGAACTGGGAGGCGATTCCCCGTGAGGTCACAACAAACACAAAACCCATTCGTCAGTTGACGAATGGGTTTTGTGGTTTGTGAATTTAATCATACCGAAGTTTATAAACAAATATTCTTGTTTAACACTTGCGGAAACCTGGGTGATTTAGAATCAAGCGGGAAAAACTCACAAAAAGAACAAAAGTTCCAAATAAAAGAATATAATATCTTAAACTTACTTCAAGTGGATAAATTCCTAAAATTCTATTAACTCCGGATTTTCGCCAAAACAATTTGCTTCACAATTAAAAAAATTCACAGGATCATTGTTTTCTAACTCACATTTTTCTACGCATCCTTTACACTTATCAAACTCTATTGATTTTTTGACACGACAATTACCTTCAATAATTTCACAACCAGCAAACTGTCGACATCCATCCCCTCCCCGATATTCCATTGTACAAACTTCTGGCACATCTGCACCACAGGTAATTTCTAACCCATGGCAACTTTCGATTCCACAATTGGTTTGAGCTGGTACCAATGTATCAGTTAAATCTAGAACCTGGTAATCGTCTGTAATTTTACTACTACACCAAACAAAAATTATTAATGCAACTACAATCAAAACTGCAATTATTTCGTAAAATAAGATTTTATTTTTCATAAGGTTATTTTTCAAATTAACTAATAATGTTAAAAAATTATTTTTCCTTAGATTCACCGAACCCTCTATAAGAATCAATCTTATCCATCAACCAGATTGTTAAATACATAAAAGGTGTGTCAATCAAAGCTATCACTATTTTACTAACCCACTGTCCAACAATAAGTGGCCAAATTGGGAACACTCCATAAAAAGCTATTGTAACAAAAATAGTTGAATCCAAAAATTGACTGACAATTGTTGAGGCATTATTTCTCAGCCATAAGTGCTTACCTTCTGTTTTCTTTTTCCAAAAATGAAAAGCCCAAACATCATGATTTTGTGATATTAAGTAAGCAATGAATCCAGCGAGAGCAATTCTTGGGGTCAAAGCAAAAACGCGTGAAAACATTTCTGAAATTTCAATCGAGAATTCAGCGGGTTGCCAATGTAAAACAAAATAAGCTGAAACCATAAACCCAAGGCTGGCTAAAAAACCGGACCAAACAGCCTTTCTCGCATATTCTTTCCCCCACTTTTCAGAAATTAAGTCAGTTATAAAAAAAGTCATTGAAAAAACAATAACACCGGCAGGAACAGTAAACGGACCAAACATTACAATCTTATTGGCAAAAATATTTGCCATAACAACTAAGGCTGAAACAAGAGCAATGGGATATTCAACCCCATATCTCTTTCCTAACACACCAGCTACTGTTCCAATTATGAAAGTTGCCAATATCCATAAAATTACTAGCGAAATACTCATATTATTAATATAATAGCAGGTATGAAAATTTTAGCCATAGAAACATCTTGTGATGAAACAGCTATTAGTATTATTGAAGCTAAGGGCGGTTTTCGTAAACCGCAATTCAAAATAATCTCTGACACCGTTATTTCACAGGTAAACCTGCATAAAGAATATGGGGGTGTTTATCCGAGCTTAGCCAAAAGAGAACACACGAGGAATTTATTACCAATATTGAAAAGAACTCTAAACAAAAGTGGTTTATTGTTACATCATAAGAAAAATAAAAAGCTTAAAGCCTACAGCTTACAGCTTACAGAAAGAAATACAAAAAAGGTTAAAAAGATAATGGAAAGAGAGCCGGAGTTGGCAGGGGCTCTACTTGATTTTGTTGGTAAAAATAAAGTGCCTAAAATTGATGCTGTTGCTGTCACCCAGGGTCCAGGGCTTGAGCCAGCACTCTGGACAGGAATTAATTTTGCCAAGGCACTTGCTTTGCTTTGGAATAAGCCTTTTATTCCGGTTAATCACCTAGAAGGACATATATTCGCTTCGCTCATAAATTATAAATTAAAAATTATAAATTATAAATTTCCGATATTAGCTTTGCTAATATCGGGTGGACATACGCAGTTGGTCTTAATGAAAAGTTTTGACAAATTCAAGATTATCGGAGAAACAAGAGACGATGCTGTTGGTGAAGCATATGACAAAGTAGCAAGGACACTTGGTCTTCCCTATCCTGGCGGTCCTCAGATTTCTGCCTTGGCAGAAATCTGCGCAGACTCACGCAGAACAAACGCAGAAAAACGCAGAAAACGAATTTTTGCCAAAGGCAAAAATTCGTCCTACTTACTACCAACTACCAACTACCAACTACCCAGGCCTATGATTAATTCAGGTGATTTTGATTTTTCATTTTCTGGATTAAAAACTGCTGTCTTGTATAAAGTACAAAAATTACCCAAATTAACATTAAAACAAAAAAAAGAGATCGCTTTTGAATTTGAAGAAGCTGTCACAGAAGTTTTATTTAAAAAAACTGTGTCAGCATTGGAAAAATACAAAGCCAAAACTTTAATTCTGGGAGGTGGGGTTGTGGCCAATAAAAATATCCGAAAAACGTTTTCAGATTATGAAAAAAATACAGATGGTTTAGATGTACTAATTCCTGAAATAAAATACACAGGAGACAACGCCGTAATGATTGGAATTGCTGGATATTTTAGATATTTAAATAAAAAAATAATTGAACCAACAAAAATAGGAAAAGTAAAAGCAAATGGAAACTTGCGTTTAAGATAATAAATATATTAAATTTTTTATTTATAAAAAGCGTCGATTTAATAAATCAACGCTTTTCTTATATTTTTGGAGTACAAACAATCAAAGAATCAAGTAAAGGTAGATTGCTTGGATGAGCTTTTCCAAACCCATAATAACCCCATTTCTTACCCGCACTATTAGCAAAAGTAATACTGTAAGGATCATAACCCGAAACAAGCATCATATGGCCTTCTTCATTATCAATATTAGGCCATAAATAACCATTCTGATCCCAATCAACAGTTCTACCAAAAGAAGTAAAAATTACTTGATTAAGAAGAAGGCTTGCTTTGAGATTTAAGAACAAATCTCCATCTAATTTTTTCAAATCAACACATCGACTTGCCACACCTTTCATTTTTAAGATTTCAAAAAGATAGGAAGGATTAGCCCCTTCTTTTGGATAATGTTTATCCAAAGAACGACTAGCATGATAAAGTCCTTTGGCTAACACATCATCATTTTTTGTTCCAAAATCCAATCCAAAATTTTTCTCGACAACTCTTTCGTATAAAGCACCCGTATAACCAACACAGGTTTTCGTTGGGCGCTGATCCATAATCATACTCGGGGTAATAGAACCAAAGAAAAAATCAGGAAGTGGTTTTGAAGCAATGATTTTAATTAAATCTTCTGACAAATAAGTTATATACCTTCTTGGCCAAATTCCGTTTATTTGATAATAAATAAACGCAACCGTTTTAAAAATATCTTGAACTATGATATTTGCCAAGATACTTGTTTGAATTGATAATTCTCGATGATCAATCAAACTAGATACTGATACAAGTACCTTACCTCTTTTTATCGTGCTTCTTGCTTTTTTTATTACCTGGTTAATTTCTTTTTTAATTTTATTCCAACCGAGAATAAGATCAGGCTCATACTCATCTAGTTCAGTCACTTGTTGTAAAACCTGTTTCTCCATTGTGAGATATAGGTCAGTAATTAATTCAAAATTTTGTTGGTAAATTTCCGCATCGGAAAAATTTTCTTTTTTAATTAATATGTTTGATTTTTTGGCACAACCAAAACAAAAGAAAAATAATGTAAAACAAACTAGAATTTTTTGAAACATTTTTATCCTCCTCCACTAATAAAAATACTCAGATTATCAAAATCGCAACCTTCTTTTATTACTTTTTCAGCGATTTTTCCAACAAGGTTTATTTTCAAATTTTCATCTCTTAAATGAGCATAAATATAAGTTGCTTGCTCAATCCACTTTTCGATTTTGTAAAAATAAGTTTCATTTTTACATATAACTAAAACAGAAACTTTTACATCTTTTGCTTCATATCTTAAAATTTTTTCTTCAAAAGCAAAAATATTACTGTTTAGTAAACAAAAAGTCATAACAAAAATAATAAGACTCCCAAAAAATATTTTCATCTTCCTCCTCCTTCTTTTAATTTCAAATATACAATCCTAATTCAATCCTATTAAAAACAACAATTAAAGTCAAGAAAAAACAAGTTCCTAGTTGGGATTTTTAGCTACGATCGTAGCTAAAAATCCCAACTAGGAACTTGTTTTTATTATCTTATATAGATCTATTACAAACTTTCTTTTATACTTTTTACAACAAAATCAATTTGTTTTTTTGTTGTATTTTTCCCGATTGTAAATCTTAGAGAATTATATGCTCCACCACAACCAAGTGCATCTATTACATAAGATTCTCTGCCCTTTTTACCCATACAGGCAGAGCGAGACGCACAAGCGATTCCTTTTTCATCCAATTTTACAATCATAAATTCACTATTTAAACCCTTGATTGAAATATTTATGTTATTAGGTAATCTGTCTTCCCTACTACCGTTTAAAATACTGTTCTTTATTTTTCCTAAAACCTGATCAATAAAATAATCTCTCAATATAATAAGTCTATTTGATTCTTTTTCTCGTTCCTTATCTGCTAATTCAAAAGCTTTAGCCAAACCTACTATCAATGGTACGTTTTCTGTTCCTGCACGATGTCCCATTTCTTGATTTCCTCCTGCTAAGAGAGGTTTCAATCTTACATCTCTTTTTTTATACAAAGCCCCCACTCCTTTTGGTCCATAAATTTTTTGTCCGTCGATTGTCATCATATCTACACCCAAACTATTTACATCTAATTTTAAAAATAAAGGTGCCTGACTTGCATCACAATGAAAAACTGGATTTAGGTCCCGGGGACCTAAATTTTTTCGATGCTGACGGAGAATGTGGGCTATTTTTGAAATAGGTTGAATTGTCCCAATTTCATTATTTGCATACATTACCGAAACCAAAACCGTATTTTCTTTCAATGAATTTCTTAACTCTTTCAAATCAATAATCCCTTCTGCATCAATTCCGATATAATCTACTTTTACACCTTTTTTCTCAAATTTTTCAAACAAATATAAAATAGACGGGTGTTCCATTTTAGTTGTAATAATATGCAGATCTTCTAATTTTTTACCCTGTCCAAGCAAATTATTTATATATCCCAAAACAGCCATCGAATTTGATTCTGTTCCGCTAGATGTAAAAATAACTTCATCGTTATGACATTTGAAAATTCTTGATATTTTTTTTCGAGATTCCTCAACAGCATTTTTAGCAATGACCCCCTCTTTGTGTATTGCTCCTGGATTTCCAAAATTCTCACTCCAAAAAGGCTTCATCGCTTTCAAAACCTTTTCATCCACTGGCGTCGCTGCCGCGTAATCCATATATATTCTTTTTTGCCCGTTCATTTTTTTAAAAAATGAATTAGGGTTTTGTGTTTTCTTTAACATAAAAATATAAATTTACCAAAGGTTATTATCTCATATTTCTTTATTTGAATCAAAAATCTGCGTAGATATTTACGCAAATTTTTTAACTACTTATATATGTTTACCATAAAGTCAATTGACTTTATAACAAGGCTAATTGGGCTAGTTTTATTGCACCTTCTTTTGTTTTTGCAACACAAATAAACCGACCATTATGGCAAAACAATGCGTCCTGTACTCCGGTTATCTGAACCAACTCATCGCCCCTTTTCCCTGCCCAGCTTTGCGGGAAGTCTTTTCTATTTTCAAAGGAATGCATATCATCCCGAACCGCCTTTGTATACCACCTGTCCTGCCTCAGTACTACCGCAAACAAAGGCTCGGGGTATTTATTTAAAATATTTTGCCAAGGATAAACATCATCTAAAACAATAATTCTTTTATCTTTTGCTTTCTGATAAATTTTCTCTACTATTTTTTCCGCCTTTTTTACATTCTGTGCCTTAATTATTTCTCTTTCAAGAAGTTTTTTAGCAAGTTCAACCGCTTTTAAAAATAAATCGTCATAGTTTTTCTTTTCAGGCCAAATAGGATCAAACGCTGTTATAATATCGTGTAAAATATACGGATAAACCCCCTCAAACTTATTTTCATAAGTCATCACTCCGTTATCTATTGCGTCTATTGGCTGACATAATTTTTGGTCTATTTTTTCAGCAATTTTTTTGGAACCACACAAATCTCCTCCAAACTTTTTCCAAATCAACCCAAAAGATGAATATGGTATTTTGTTGTCACGCTTTCCTGCCCCACCTTCTTGGTGGTGATCAAAACGATTTGTTTCTGAATCATATATTCCACCGACATCATATACATAACCACCTTTCTCAATAATATTTTGATCACGAGTTCGAATAATTTTTGCTTTTTTGTTTTCTTTTTCTAAAACCAGCAACAAAGTTGCAGTCGCAAAAACATCATCTGCATGAAAACCTCCATCATGGGTTACTAATTTTACTTTTTTTCTTGTGTCAAACATTGTTTTATGATAGTTTTTAGTTAGTTTTTAGTTAGAAATATAGTTAAAAGTATAACATAAATGAATATTGGGAGAAGAAAATGAGCACAAAAAAAGAACTGCTTTCTAAACACGATTGTCCAACAGCCTTAATGATATTTTTCGCGATCTTTTCTTGTCTTACTCTTGTATTTTTTATACAAGAAATGATATTAATCAAAAACGATTTGCTTTGTATGTCTTCTGTATATCTTTTTTTTACCGCAATCATCGTACTAACATGCCTTTTCTTGCTTGCTGTAATTATTACGTTTTTGTTAATTAGATTAAGAAAACAAAATATTGAGCTAGTAAACAAAGATTTGTTAAATTAAAAAAATGACAAAAAGTTTTGTGCACCAAACAATCCACAACCGATTCGATCATTCGAAAAGGTTGTGGTTTTTTGTTTTGTTATTTCACAAAGTCTTGCTTTGGCAAACTGGTATCTGAATTGCTTTTCCGTCAGCTAACGGATCGCGGAAACATGCCTAGTGATTTGCTTTAGCAAACCAAGGCCTGGATTGCCACAGGCGCAGCCTTCGCAATGACGAGTTTAATGAATTTTGGCGGAGCCAAAATTCATTCTATTGGCTACTGGCTATAAGCTACGAGCTTGTCGACTACCAGCCTTAAAAGTAATAGACTTTTAGCCATAAAAATGTATAATTTCTAGGTATACTAACTATTTTTTATATAAATAATATGCCTATCTTTATTTCAACAGAACAAATTATCACTTATGTGCTTTTAGCACTAATTATTTTGCTTGTTTTGTGGATTATCAGGTTAGAAATAAAAATCAAAAAAATTCCAGCATTAAAATTAAACGAAAACTTAAACCAAAGAATTGATAGCGCGCAGACAGAAATTGAAAACTTAAAACAATTCAAACAAGATAGTTCTTTGAGTATCGGGGCTATCAACGCTGAATTGAAACATACTATTCAAGGTATTGAAACGGTTAGATTTAACCCTTTTAAAAGCGATGGGGTTGGTGGAAATCAATCTTTTGCTACTGCAATGATTGATCAAAACGGCAATGGGGTTATTTTTTCTAGTTTATATTCAAGAGAAAAAGTAAGTGTTTTTGCTAAACCAATTAAAAATTGGAATTGCGAATACGAAATGTCGGGAGAAGAAAAGGAAGTATTGGAAAAAATGAAAAACAATAAAAAGTAAACACCGAGCTTACATCTGAATTTTTAATTTATAATTTATGAATTTCTAAACAATAAATAAATTTAAAAATGTTTAAAACATTAAAAAATTAATTGATTAAAAATTGTTTAAAAATTAAAAATTTTAAATTAAAAATTTCTAAGTTTGAGTATTTAATAAAATATGCCTGACCAAAAATCACAAAAGAATACAACCGAGAGGTCACCGATAATAGCAGTTATGGGTCATATTGACCATGGTAAATCTGCCCTCCTAGACTACATCAGAAAATCAAATGTTGTTGAAAATGAAGCTGGTGGTATCACTCAACACATCTCTGCTTATGAAGTAAATCAGGGTGGCAAAAAAATCACTTTTTTAGACACACCAGGGCACGCAGCGTTCACTGCAATGCGTTCACGAGGCGCAAATATCGCTGACATTGCTATTTTAATTGTATCAGCAGAAGAAGGCCCCAAACCTCAAACATTGGAAGCCTTGGAATCAATAAAGGAAGCAAAAATTCCTTTTATTGTTGCCATTAACAAAATTGACAAACCAGGAGCAGATATCGAAAGAACTAAAAACCAATTAGTAGAAAAAGAGATTTATCTTGAAGGTTTTGGTGGGGATATTCCATTTGCTCCAATTTCTGCAAAAAGTGGTGAGGGTATCCCTGAACTACTCGATACACTACTTCTTATGGCGGAAATGGAAGAACTGAAAGGAGATGGAAATAAGAACGCAGAAGGGTTTGTTTTGGAATCAAACCGTGACCCTAAAAAAGGAATTTCAGCAACATTGATTATCAACAACGGAACAATGAAATCAGGTTCTTTCATAGTTGTAGAGGATAAAATAGCCCCCACAAGAATCATGCAAGATTTCTTGGGTAAACCAATAAAAGAAGTTAGTTTTTCTAGTCCTGTCGAGATTATTGGATTTAAGGATATTCCAACCGTTGGTTCAACTTTTGTTGTTGTTGACTCTAAAAAGGAAGCTGAAAAATTAGCTACTGCCTATACCCCAGAAAAAACAAAAGGTAGGGTACCAGGTACCCCACTTTCTGACGAAGGGACAATCATACCTTTGATTATCAAAGCAGATGTACTGGGAAGTATTGAAGCAATCGAAAAAGAAATTTCAAAAATTGAAACTAAAAATGCTCAGATAAATATAATTCATACTGGTGTTGGAGATATTAATGAAAACGATATATTGATGACGGGGAATGCTCCAATGTCTCTGGTTGTTGGATTTAATGTAAAACTAGATGTCAGTGCCCAAGACCTGGCTGAAAGAGCCGAAATTGATATAAAAACTTTTGATATTATTTACAAACTAACCGAATGGCTTGAAAAAAAAGTGATTGAAAAAACCCCAAAGAAAAAGGTTGAAAAAATTATCGGAAAAGCAAAGGTAATGAGAATTTTCAATAAAACAAAAAACAAACAGGTTGTTGGGGGTGAAGTTATTGAAGGTTCTCTTTCTGTTGGCGCTAAATTAAGAATTTTAAGAAGAGAAAACGAAATTGATGACAGAGGAAAAGTTGCTGGAATACAGGTTCAAAAAAATGATGTGAACGAAGCAAGCGAGGGGCAGCAATTTGGATCAATGATTGAATCAAAACAAGAAATAGCAAAAGGAGATGTGCTCGAAGCATTTATAATAAGCGAAGAATAGCCAAAGAAATTTTTAATTTATGAATTTATAATTTTTAAACAATTTTTAATGAGTTAATTTTAAATGTTTTAAACCAATGACTGAACAAGATATTTTAAATTTAATAGAACAGGATGAATGGATGATGGATGTTTTAAGAACAGCAGAAAAGCTTAATTTACCGGATTGGGTCATTGGAGCTGGATTTGTAAGAAACAAAGTTTGGGACCATTTACACGGGTTCGAAAATACACCCTTAGAAGACATAGACTTAGTATATTTTGATAAATCAAATATTTCAGAAGAAAAAGAAAAGGAGTACGATAAAATGCTAAAAGAAAAGCTTGATGCTCCATGGTCTACGAAAAACCACGCAAGAATACATCTTGTTTGTAACACAAAACCATACAAATCAACTTTTGATGGGTTATCACGATGGCCAGAAACAGCAACTGGTATTGGAGTAAAACTAGAAAAAAAAGAATTAAAACTTATCACACCCAATGGTATCGAAGATTTAGTTAATTTGACTCTTAGATCTGCACCAAGATTTGTTTCAGAGCTGAAAATAATCAAAGATAGGATAAAGAAAAAGGAATGGTTAAAAAAATGGCCGAAGTTAAAAGTTGCCGATGAACTTTCATCGTATTTAATCACAATTGACCCTCCAAAAAATATCACGAAAATAATCGATAAATATAGAGAAAAATTTGCAAAATACACCAAATACAAAATACCCCCACACGTTACAATATATCCACCATTTTATTTAAAAGTTGATGAAAAAGAATTGGTAACTTTACTAGAAAGACAATTAAAAGGAAGTAGAAAATTTAGTTTAGATTTTGATTCTATTGACTATTTTGTAGGAAATAATAATGTGGCTTATTTTTCACCTTCCGATAAATCAAAAGAAAAATTGGAGGTAATTTTTACCAAAACATTCGATATACTAGAAAATAGAATTGAGGATGTTCACGGTAATTATAAAACTCAAGGATTTAAACCTCATATAACGATCGCGGAACAAATACCCAATAAAGATTTCGAAGATATACAAAAAGAATTAGCCGATATAAAGGAGGTTTTCTCTTTTATGTGTAATTCAATTTTAATATACAAACAAGATTACAAATCGAGAATTTGGAAGAAAGTAAAAGAAATTACTTTTTAACTTACCAACTAATTTTATGTCATTAAGAAAAGAAAAAGTAAAAAATTTAATAAAGGATTTAGCGGCTGATTATTTGCAAACTGAGTCAAATCGCACCTCACTAATTACAGTTACTGATTCAAGTATTTCAGATGACTTTAAGAAAGCAACTATTTTTGTTTCTGTCTTCCCTGTTGATGGTGAAAAATCTGCTCTAAACTTTTTAAAACGAAAAAGAAGAGGTTTGAAAGAGTTCATAAAAGGAAAAACAAGCATGCGAAGAATTCCTTTTTTTGATTTTGATATAGACAAGGGCGAGAAAAATAGACAGAAAATTGACGAATTATTGCAAAAAGAAAAGGAGTAGAATTTCTACTCCTTTTTTGTTTTATAACAAACAATTTCTTTGTAAGCCTTTTTAGCTTCTTTTTTACAAATACCAAATCGGGAGAATTGTTTTTCAACTTTATGTAATTTTTTATAATTACCAGAAAAATTAGAAATATTTTTATCCAAACCCACACAGTCATAAATTTTTCTCCAAACAACAATTCTCTTCATACATTTATCAACAGAATATTGAGACAGTTTCCAAATATTTCCATTTAAACCAAATTTATTATATAACCAAATTTGAAAGACATGTAGAACATCTGAAAACTCCTCTTTTATTTTTTTCTTTTTAAGTTTGATTAACACTTCTATTAATTCCCAAACCTCTTCCAAAATATTTTTAAATATTATAGGACAACCAGTATCATTTGCTGTATATTGCTCTATATAATCTTTTATTTTCATCTTATCTCCTTTTTTAAATTAACCCCTGTTTCTATCCGTAAGTTTAAACTCATTTTTACAAATTTTCAATAGTTTTTTCAAAAAAACAATGCTGGAATTTTACGTAAAATTATATTATAATGCTTATTCAAAGGCGTAGTGGCGAAGTGGTTAACGCTGTGGTTTGCAAAACCACCATGCGCCGGTTCGAATCCGGCCTACGCCTCAACAAGTTATAGACAAATTGAATTTTTTAGTTAAACTTGACAACATAATGCTCGGGTGGTGGAATTGGTATACACGTGTGACTTAAAATCACATCCTTCACAGGATGCGGGTTCGATCCCCGCCCCGAGCACAAGTTGGGTCCATAGTTTCAATTGGTAAAACATCGGTCTCCAAAACCGCAGTTCGAGGTTCAAATCCTCGTGGACCCGCAAAAACAAATACCTACAAGCAGTTGCTTGTAGGTATATTGTTTTTTGGGGTCACGAGGACTTGAAACGAACGAAGTATGTTTTTGCCAAAAATATCTTTTCGAACAAAGTGAGAAAATAATATTTTTAGGCAAAAACCACGAGTGAGCGGGACAGCGAGTTCTTAATATTTTGGAGTGCGAAGCACGAACAAAATATTTAGAACTGGCGTCAAATCCTCGTGGACCCGCAAAAACGAATAGAGAATTATATTTCAACATTAAAAAAATACGTATTTAAATACGTATTTTTTTAAATTATTTCAATATTTTTTTTAATTCTTCTTGATGCTGTTGCATAACTTCCATTGTTGCTGACATTTGATCTTTTCCTTCTTTCATCTTTGCTTGTACTTCTAAACCGATTTTTTGAAATAATTCTGGATTTTCGGTTACAACTTTAATCATTTTTTCTTGCTCAGCTTCTGGTACCCCTTTCATTTGAGACTTCATCATTTTCGCCATTAATTTTTCTTTTATACTCATAATATATTTTAGTTTATAGTTGATAGCTCACGGCCAATAGCAACTAGTTTATTTTGTAATCATCAAATAATAACATATTCATGGGCATAGAAAAACGTTGTTGGCTTTTTCCGCGTCAAAGCATATTTTAAAATAGTTTTCGAGGATATTTTTTTTAATTTTGTTTGAAACGAAGTTAAGAATTTAAAAGAATATTGAAATATTTTGAAAAATTTTTAACAAACTTTCAGGCAAAATTTAGAAAAATACAACCGAAACAAGATTTGAAAATATGCTCTAGGAGACGTGAAAAAAGCCGAATCCGAAGAGACGACTTTTTTCAGTGTACCTACATCATGACCAACAGCAAGCTGAAAGACAATCAATAAGTACACTTATATAATAGCTCACTAGAAAAAATTTGCAAGTGCTTTTTTTGTTATAAAACAAATTCAATTTTTTGTCAAAAACTAATCTATACTTTGATTGCTCTCGCTCTGCGTCGTTAATAAAACTGAAGATCGCCGATTTTGAAAAAATTTTTAAATTATTTCAAAACTAGATGAAGTTCGATTTTATTTGTATAGAAATGGAGGAAGTTGTATAACTAATACTGTGACTGACATTTCTATACAAAGAAAAATGAAATTCGCTAGTTTTGGGATAATTTATTACAGTTCGCGCTTTTCTGGTAGAATAGCCCTAGACTTCCAGACCCGTCTATTGAAAGCTTTTCTAATTTCTTTTAGTTCTGAGTTCTTCATTAGAGCCAAAATAATAATTCCAGCAATAATCCCAATAAGCCCCGAAAATAATCCTTGCATAAAGATTCCGCTAAGTGTATTTAAATCAAAAACCTCTCCAAAAACTTCCAAGAATTTATATGCCACAAAGCCCATAATGATTGAAGCAAAAAGTGAATGCCAAAAAGTTTGAGAAATCGAACCAATAAAATTCTTAAAATCTTTATTAAAAATAACAATCAACAATATTGCATTTAAAATAACTCCCAATGAATAACTAAGAGCCAAAGTTAGCACAACTGTTCCATTAAGATCCTCCACTCTAAACATTGACTCTATAAAATATCTTGCCATCTCAAAATTTGTAAAAACCCAACTCAATAAATAAGCCCAACCAATTATTGTCACCGAAGAAAACACATTAATCAAAAGAGGTCTTTTGGTATCTCCCATTGCATAATATCCACGGATAAAAAGTAAAATTAATGATTGAGCAGCCACTGAAAAAGCAAACATTGCTAAACAAGCCGCAGTTAATCTAGTATCAGTCCAATCAAATTCCCCTGTTCCTAAAATGGTTCTAACAATCTGTGCCCGTAAAACAATAAATAAAACTAAAGCTGGCATTGACCAAAAAATAACGTGGCGAGAAGCTGATATTATCTGTTCCAAAAACTTATCTTTTTCTCCTTTGGAAAATAATTTCGCCAGGGTTGGAAAAGCAGCTACCGAATAACTAACACCAATAATACTCATCGGCACTGATTGAAGATTAAAAGAAAATGAAAATACAGAAATTGCTCCCACGCCCATAACCGACGCCATTCCTACAAGAAAAAAGAAAGCAATCTGATTAGCTGACATTGTTAAGGTTCTGGGTAAAGATAACAAAAAGGTCTTCTTAACATCTGAGAAATGAATCTTCTTGGTAAATCTCGGTAATAGACGAACTTCCCCAGCTACCGGCACTTGGATAATTAGATGCAATAAAGCTCCAAGAACAACTCCAAAAGCAAGTCCTGTTAACCCAAACTTTGGATAGAAAAAGAAAATCCCAAAAATAATACCGAGGTTATACAAAAGAGGGCTAATGGCATAAACCAAAAACTTTTTTCTAATTTGAATGATACTTGCAAATAAATTAGATAAGCCCAAAAGAATTGGAGAAAGAAGTAAGATTCTAGTTAAAGATATAACTTGTTTTAAATTTTCACCAGTAAATCCTGGGAAGACCCATTCAATAATAAGTGGGGTGAAAATAAAAACAATTCCACTAATCGCGATAATGAAGAGAAAGAAGGTTGTAAAAATACTATCAATAAATTCTCGCATCGCACCGTTCCCTTGTTTATCTTTCTCGGCAAGAAACGGAATCAAAACAGATATAGAAACAATAGACGCAACAGTAATAAAAATGAAGTCAGGAACACGAAAAGCAGCATAATAAATATCAAGAGTATCCCCTGCACCAAAAAAGTACGCCAACGATCTATCTCGAAGCAGTGCTAATAAGTGTGAAGCAAAAGCAAAAGCACCCAAAAGATAAGCGGCCTGATGGAGACCGCTTATTTCTTTGTTTAAAAATTTAAAAACTTTTGTTACCACAACTAATTATTTATTATACTGTTAGCAAACAGATTTCCACCTTATTAAAATTATTTCAAATTTAGATGCATAGGTCGTTGCTCCCTCTTATTCTTTTGTTTTAAAAGGAATAATTTGAAGAGGAGCACGAGTGAAATTTTGCGAGGTGTATCGTGAATACAGCGAACGAAATTTCACGAAGTGCGACAAAGCTATGCGCTAAATTTGGAATAATTTTATTCTTCGATGACGCTTTCTGATGATACCTCATCATTATCTTCAATTGCAGATTCTTCTTCCGAAACCTGACCTAATCCATAAAATGGTCTATACCCCCTTTCTAGATTTGCTAAAATACTTTTCACTTCTTCGTTATCAGGATTTAGTAATACCAAATCCTTAAATTGCAAAACAGCATCATCATTTCTATCAAGTTCATAATAAGTTAACCCCAGTAAATATTTAGCATCAGAGTAATTTGGCTTTAACATAACTGCCTTTTCCAAAGTAACAAGTGCATTATCATAATTTTCTCTCCGATATTCAAGCAATCCAGCAATAAAAGGAATGGATGGATTTCTCAAACTTAAATTCGAAGCATTAATATATGACGTAATAGCTTGTTGATAAGCACCTTCAACTCCATAAGAATCAATTACTTCATATACCTTTCCCAAAGATAACCAGTTCTGATAATTAATTGTATTCACTTCAACTGCTTTTTGAGCAAAAATAATAGCATCGTCAAGATTTTTTTGAAAAACTGATGAAACCTCTTCTTTCGATAATTCTTGATTAGTTGTAATTTCTTGAAGTTTAATTAATTTAATATCTGACAAATATCGATAAAACACATCAGAATTTGACAAACGAACCGATTGTACAAGGTAAGTTTCGCCTTTTTCAAAATCTCCGCCCTGATTAATAACATTTAATCCTTTGTTACCATAAATTGTTGCAACATATTTTTGACCCATTGCATAAACCCCAACAGCTGATACTAATACCAAAGCCACAATAACAATACTATAAATAAAATTAATCTTTTCTGTCTGCTTAAAATCAATTATTTGAAAATCAAGAAGTTTATTTTGCAACAATATTCCCAAAGACATTCCAGTAAAAATAAAAGTTAGACCCAGTACAGCATTTGAGGGAACATAAAATAATATATAAACCCAAAAGTAAGTTGTTTCGACAAAGACTAATGAACTTAGAACATCCGCTTTAGCTCTCATAAACCGAAAACCTTGATACAGCAATGTAACCAAAAAACTAAGCCAAGCTAAAAATCCAATCACACCTACATTTACCAAAGACGAGAGGATGAAACTAAACCCTGTATTAAAGTCTGTATTCCAAAAAACTGTATTATTAACACTCAGTGGCTTGTGATTTGACCATTGTTTTACAAAGGTGTTTGGACCTGTACCTATTACAATATCTTTTCCTCTTAAACCTGCTTTAGCAACATCCAAAGTCCCTTGAATAGAGGGTCTGATCTCACTGTCGGCAACATTTAATTTATCTCCCAAAAAAACCGCACTACCACCCACATTAAAAATAAAGATAACCGATATAACAAAAACAATTAAAGAAGTGATGGGCTTTTTAAACTTATCATCTGAAAAAAGATTAAAGATAGCCGCAAGGAGAGAAAACAGACCAACAACAACCCAACTTAATGTAAAATTAACTAGACTCAAAAAAAAGATTGACACCACAAGGGTAATATAACTCAAAATTTTTACTTTTCCATCTCTTTTTGAAACATCAATAAGCCAAAGAGATGCCACCGAAAGAAGTCCGTAGATTATACCTAGCTCATTCCACTTCCCTAACAAATTAGCATTTGAGTTTGTGGCGAGTCCAAAAGGCAAAATACCCTCTCCTATAATCAGTCTTAATAATTGGAAAATTGAAAGAATAATAAAAGATACTAGAATTGATAATAAAGTGTAATAAATTTTTGTTTTGTTATTTACAACAGAAGAAGTCACAAACATCAAAACAAATAATGTTAAAATAAAGGCTAGTGTACCAACCTCAAAACCTTGTCCAATAAGAGAATTCATTACTGACCCGGAAAAAAAGGTCGAAACTAAGTAAATAGCAGGTACAGAAAACCCAATCAAAAAAATAGAATTCTTAGGAATAGAAATAGCACTCTCTTTTAATTTAAACAGAAGCCAAAAAATAAAAAGAAGACCTGTTGCAAGATATATCAAAATAGCTTTTCCAAATAAAAAATTAAAAGACGGAAAAGGTATAAAAAAGATTGGTAACAAAAATACCAATATTAAAAATATTGAAAAAGATACTTTATCAAAAACCATTTCTTGGTTTTTTGTTTTTGCTTCTGTCATAAATTTTGTTAGAAAATTAAAAAGTTAATAAGTTAGAAAGTGAAAATTTTTTGCGAAGCAAAAAATTTTCAAACACCACTCACCCTAAATCATAAATTAATTATATATTTATTACATTATAAAACATAAAAAACAAAAAACCAGTGAATTAATCACTGATTTTAACATTTGAAAACCCCCGATCGAAATCGGGGGTGAAAATTAAAATAAAGAACTAAATCAAAAGGGTAAGAAATCGGAAAGAATTTCTGTACCCCAATCTACTTTGTTTGTCGAGAGGGGCGCGAACCTCTGCGGTTTTACGACGACTCCTAGATGATAGCTTTCCGGTCAATCTAGGAACCTCCGGTCGGTTTTATCTAAAAAACCATATCGCTACTTCCATATAACCGACAATTCTTCGTGGAAGAGCGAGCCTTACCGTAACCTTCTATTCAGAAGATTAACCTTTTTTCCAACCCGAAATGCTTTGCCGGCTAAGACGGTGTAAAGCGTCGGGGAGAACCTCCATTTAGGAGGCCAGTTCTTTTCGTCTGGTTCTCAAAGAACGAGTAGAACTATTGGCCTCAACATGCCCCACCTTGATGGGGGCTCGATCTTCCGGCGAGAGAAAAACAATTCAATCGTCGCCGAACCAGGCTCTTTTGTCCTGGATTTGAGATAATACCCGAAAGTATTACCTCAAATTCAAGACAATGCCTGTACGCCTTTTTTATATTTAATATTTCAACTTTCTGCTATAAGTCTAGCATAGTTGATTTTATTTGTCAAGTGTTTTTTCGAAGAAAATTATTTTTTCAAAAAATTCCTAACTATCTGACTATATTATACACAATTTAAAACATTTGTCAAGTCCTTTTCGTTCAACTTCTTTTGCTCCCCTGTTTCCATATCTTTCAAAGTATAAACTTTTTCGCTAATTTCTTCTTCTCCAACAAACACTACATAGGGAATATTTAACCTATCAGCATATCCAATTTTTTTCTTCATTTTTCCTTCTACCAAAGAAAATTCTGTGGAAACACCAGCACCTCTCAATTTATCAGCAATTTTAAAACCATATTCAAAACTTTCCTTATTCGTTGGGACAACTAAAACTTTTGTCGGTGTAGCAGAACCTACTTTTAATACGCCTTTTTTCAGAAGTTGGTCAAATAATCTAGTCAAACCAATTGAGATACCAACCCCAGGTAGTTGCCGACTGATATAAGTCCCAGCTAAATCATCATATCGTCCACCAGAACAAACTGACCCGATTTCCGGATAATCATTCAATCTTGTTTCGTAAACTGTACCAGTATAATAATCTAATCCACGAGCAACAGTCAGGTCAATTTCGAAGCTCTCTTCTGGTACACCCATTTTTTTTATTAAATCAGTAAGAATCTCTAATTCTTCTACCCCCTCATCGAAAAGTAAATTACTTACCTCAAATTTTTTCAACTTACTTATTACTTTTTCTGAATCTCCTTTTATTTGCAGAAAATCAAAAATCCTGTCAACAACCGCCGGCTCAAATTTCATTTTTTCAATTTCCTTTCTAACCTCTTTTTCACCAACTTTTTCAAGCTTATCAATTACCTGTATTACTTCAACTGATTTATCTTTTATGCCAAGACCTTCAAACAAACCGCTTAAAACTTTTCGATTATTAATTCGAATAGTGAAATCACCTATATTCAAATTTTTAAAAATTGAATAAATAATACTTGGAATTTCAGCGTCATAAGCAATGTCCAATTTTTCATCACCAATGACATCAATATCACATTGATAAAATTCTCGAAAACGACCAGCTTGCGCCCGTTCCCCCCTATATACCTTGCCGATGGCATACCTTTTAAATGGGAAAACCAGTCGCCCCCTATTTTCAGCCACATACCGAGCAAGTGGGACAGTTAAGTCAAACCGCATCGCCAAATCACGATCTCCCTTTTTGAATTGGTAGATTTGCTTTTCAGTCTCCCCTCCCGCCTTCGCCATCAAAACCTCTGCCCTTTCTAAAACCGGGTTGTCCATTGACACAAAACCAAACTTTTCATAAGTTTCCCGAATAGTATCCACCATCGAATTAAACACCAACTGTTCAGCCGGCAACAACTCCATAAACCCCGATAAAGGTTTTGTTATTATTTTATTCAAATTAATCATTAATAAAATACTAACTCATCCAAAAACTATGTCAACAAAAAAAGAGCGGGTATTTATACCCGCTCATTATCAGAGAAATTATCCGATAGGACAACGCTCTCTTACTTGAACCATTTTTTCATAAGCCTGACCAGACAAAAGAACTTCTTTGGCCTTCTTATAACATTCAATCAAATCTTCAGAATAACCACCAAGCATCAGCAACAAAGCTGCATTAGCTAAGAAGATTTTGTTTTGCCCCCGAGTTGCTTTTCCTCGTAACACATCAAGCGAGTAAGTTCCTTTACTACCCACAGGTGTCACATCATCCAAAGAAACATCAGCGATACCAAAATCCCCCGCTCTTAGATAATAACTTCTGATGCTTTCATCTTTGAGCTCGGTTACCCTGGTACCCCCAGAACAAACAGAAACTTCATCCATCCCATCTGACAATCCGTTATCAATAAATCCACGGATAAACAAACCGTGTTTTAAATCGGTAACACCTTTATCATTCAAGATTTTGTATGCTTCTGCGACGATTTCTGTAGGAACTAAATGATTAATTCCCAAAATTTTCTTTGTCATAAGCTTTGGGTCTACCGGAGATGTTATCGGTCCGATAATATCATTCATATGAGGTAATTGTGCAATATTGTGAGTATGAGTGTGAATAGCCTTATATCTAGTATCACAGGCTTCAGTATACCCAAAATGTAAATCTTCCACACAACTCCTCACAACATTCTTATGTGCATAATTATCAATACCACAAATATGAGAGATAAAATCAGAGCTACCATGACGCCCTTTGTCAGCATTAGCCGGCGATCCATGCTTGCACATATAAATTCCAGAGGAGGCTGCAATAAATGCAGAAACGGTACTGATGTTTCCAGTCACAACCATATCTCCACCCATACCACAGTTATCAATTACATATGGTGCATCAGGAGACAAAAAGCCAAATTCTGACTTTTTTATATCCTCATCAAAAACAGCGGTACAAACTCCAGCAATCTGTTCAGCAGCATTCTCGGGTAAATAATGCTCATGGGAATTTTTACCATTATTCTTCCATCTATATGTAGCGGAAGTATGCAAAGCACATAAGCAAGCAACACTTTGTATAGCATCCAAGCTACTCTTTTGTTTTTTACAAGCATTGACTGCCATCACCCCAAGAGCATACGCTTCTTCATAATTCAATGGGATGTTTTGATAAGCGTGATTTTTCAAAATATGTTTTATATCAACCATTTTTTGACCCTCCTCTCATTCTTTTTATCTTTTGACTTAATACAAATTTCCAATTTGCCAAATTTCCATTAATAACAGTAATTCCCAAACTAATTAAGACAAAACCAGCCCAAAATTGATTTGTTAGAATCATAGATTCTCCATGCCAAACAAACGCAATAAACGCAGCTATAACAGGAAAAAAATAATCTAGATTATTTACAAAATTAAACTCGCCAGCATAACTATATGCTTGCAATTTCAACAAAACAGGAAGAAAAATTGTTACAAAACCTATAACGAAAAGTATAAACAAAACTGATGAGTCTATAAACATAGAAACACCGATGCTTAAATTATAGATAAACAACAATATGCTTCCCCCTAACGTTCTCAAACAACTTATTTGTAACCCAGAAAGCTTCGTGATGACCTGAACTTTTCTTTCTGAAACATGCATCCATGCTTTTGCTATTGCCATAAAACAAATTATAAGCATGAATAAATTAACTGCTTCGAAAAAAGAAGAGGCCGTTATCCCCTGCAAAACAATAGTCCCCCAAATACACAAAACCAATGCGACTGATAAGTTTTTAAAACCTGGAAGCTTCTCTTTTAAAAACCAAGCAGACAACAAAATCCCAAAAAAAGGACTGAGTCTCAAAAGAGTTGTTGATTCTGTTACTGTAACTGTATGTAATATTTTTACATATAAGGTATAAAGAAGTGCTGATGCAAAACAAGAAGTAATGAGATAAGGTAATACACCCTGCTTATTTTGAAAATCACGTAAATTATTCTTAATTGTGTTTTCATCATTCCTAAGATCACAAACCAGTAACCAAATAAAAGCAGGTAGACCACCCAAAAACATAAGATACATCGTAGCAACACTGGGTGGTATGTTTGTACCGAGTTCTATAAATTTTTTATAACCATTTGGTCCCAATGCCCCCAAACACATACACATACAAGCAATCAAAAAAACTTTTAATTTATTATCCATGGTATACTCCCACCTCCCGAAAATGTTTATTGTTTTTAAAGATCAGTATTATCTACTTACAAGTCTAGTCATATGGACACACTTGTCAATAGATAATGGCAATGTTTACATAACAATTACAAAATGTTAAATTTATGCTTATATAAATTATGCAAAATAAACTAAAAAAGATTTTTAATAAAGATAGAAATATCGTTATAGGTGCTCTACATTTTCCGCCTCTTTTGGGATACCCAGATTTCCCAGGAATGGATGTTGCCCTAGAGAATGCCCTAAAAGATTTAAGTGCTTTTGAAAAGGGTGGTGTTGATGCAATAATTTTTGAAAATAATTATGATTTCCCCCACAAAGAATTTGTTGATACAGGCACAATCGCTTCAATGACATATTTAGGAGAAAAAATTAAAAAAAATACAAATTTACCCTTAGGAATAAGCGTTTTGTGGAATGATTACAAAACAGCTTTAACAATTGCAAAAATATTAGATTTACAATTTGTTAGAATTCCGGTTTTTGTAGATGACGTAAAAACAAATTATGGAAAAATAAAAGCAGATGCTGAAAAAGTTATTGAATTCAAAAAAAAAATAGACGCAGAAAATATCCTAATTTTTACAGATATCCATGTAAAACATGCCGAAATAACTTCTGACTATACACTGGAAGAATCAGCAAAACTTGCCTTAGAAAAAGGTTCGGACGGCCTAATCCTCACAGGCAAATGGACCGGCGAAAGCCCTGATTTAAATGATCTTAAAAAAATAAAAACGATTATAAAAGATTTTCCAGTTATATTAGGTAGTGGTATAGATATAACAAATATAAAAAATTTATTTGAATATTCAAATGGTGCCATGGTTAGTACATCTCTAAAAGAAGGAGAAGTTAATAACGGGGAAATTAATGTAAAGTCATACAAACAAAGAATTGATTTGCAGAAAGTGGAGAAGCTCACCAGAGCTATAAATTAATCTGGATCATATAAAAAAGGCCTGTATACATTACAGGCCTTTGATCATTTAAGCAATTTGAAGTTTTTTTCGTTTAACTTCATGAAAAAACATACCAGCATTGGGACAAACCTTTTTTTCTTGTTTTAATTTTGAAAAACGACAAGAGCATATTAAACAGAAAAAAACACCAACGCTATCTAAATCTTTTTCCTTAACAATGCCGTCAGAATTTCCAACGAGGTTTTTACATATAGGACAACTAGGACGTGGGTCGTGCGACGAAAAAGAGACCCTGCAATCACAACAATACATTTTTTTTCTACAATCAACTGTTGCTTTCATCCCGCCTCTCCTCTATTACCTGCATAAAATCTAGATTAAAACATCCTTCAAAAAAGTTTTGTATTGTTTTATTGATTTTCTTGGGAGCAATTCCGTCGTAATCAAATTTTCCATTAGCCCATTCAATAATTTCTTCGGCAACAGAAGAGTAGACACAATCCTCTTTGATTTGTTTATCCAAAAAGACTAGGGTATTAGAACTCAAAATATGATTTCGCGGGACACATGTTAGCCAAAACATAAAATGGTCATGATTTAGACTTTGTTTCTTCAAAAAATTCCAAAACAAAACCATTTTCATCTTTGTTCCCTCCGGAAAAATATCATCAATTATTTCAGGGTGAAGTAAATCATTCATAAGAAACCTCCATTCTTTTATAAAATTTAGATACTAGCCCATACTTCTGTTGCCAGTTTACACAAATAAATCTGTACCGTCAACAGCTCTTCTTTCTCATTTTAACCAAAAGATTTATTTTTTGTATTTCATCAAAACCCTGATCTAAACTTATTTCCTGCTCGTAAAAACGAGTAAATTTATTTCGATATCGTTCCTCAAAAACCGGATTTTTTAAAATAGATTGTTTTTTAAAAAACCATTCAACACCCTGATCCTCTGAAACAACAAAAATTAAACCGACAACCTGATCAGCACCCAATAATCTTAATCTGCTGATAATATTTATTCTACTTTCAACGGACTCATTCCATGTATCCAAAATCAATACTAAATCTTCTTCGCCAGATAACACTTGTCCAACTTCTTCCCACATTTTGTTTGTTGCGATTTGCCTATCCGGACTACCTAAATCTAAATAGACAGTACCAAACATTTCCATAAAAATCTCATCTCGACTTATAAAATAAATTGTTGGGTTTTCCTTTATTATTTTTTTACAAAAAGTCGTCTTCCCCGATCCCCGAGGGCCAATGGTTAAATAAACTTTTTTCATCTTTACCCCTTTCTTAAAAAACAAAATTAACCTTTGAAGTTTTCGAAAAATTGAGAAGCAAGGCTTCTCAATAAACAATCAAAAGTTTCCAGCTATGACTATTTGTAGTTGAATTTTACCTTTTAATTCTGAAAGAGATAGTACATTAAAAAACAAATTTTGTAAAGAAATTTCAACGGACCGGTAAGCTGTTGGGGTTTTTTAAATAAAAAACAGGATGAGCTTAAGCAACTCACCCTGTTGGTTGAAAATTAAAAAATACTTTTGAATCTCCATTCGAATACACACTTAATAAGTGTTTCCTCGGGTTCAAGAGGATCTCCGACGGGCAACTTTTTGTTTCCAGTAGTATGACTACCAGTTACTTTAAACGATAAATCTTTCTCTTCGTCTAAAAAATAAACAAAACTTGCTTCTACATAGGTAGAATCTTTTTGGGTATTTAGCAAGGTTTTTACCTCGACTTCGGTTCGCCCACTGGCAGATATCCCTTTGATTCCGCCAGTAAGTGTCGGCCCGTCCATAATTCTTCGAGGATCTAGGTGTGGCATACCCACATCTTCATCTTGGCCAATATTATATATATCAGCGACACTAATTTGAAAAAGTAGCCTACCACCAAAAACATCTGGGATAGTTTTTTCTACCTCGATAACACCCAAAGCAAAATCCTGATAATTGTCGAGAAGATATCCGACTATTCCTGCTCGAACAACCCATCCAAAAACGGCAGTTTCGGTTAATAACCCCAAACTAAATTGACTATCAAAAGAAAGATTAATCTCTCCTTTTTGAGTATCAATTTTGGAATCGATAACCGAGTTTCCATGCCCCTCCTGAACAAAAATTGAATAATCAATATTTTGATCAGCAAGAATAAACTGATCAGAAAAAATTGCTCCAACTGAATAAAAACTTTCTTGATCCAAATCACCATACGAAAAGCCTGCAACAGGCTCTACATAATGAGGACTATCTGGATCAATTGCTAAATACGGCAAATTGGGAACAAGTGCGATCAGCTCCAGTCTATCATCAAGCAAAGTAATCGAGATCCCCCATTGTCCGACCGGATCTTTATTGATGCTTTGAAAAGCACCTTCTGAAAAATCCAAAGAAACAAATGGGTTGAATTTGAACGAATCAAAGTTAAGCAACCCAGCGGATTCAAAAGAATACTTGCCAATAACAACAGTACCTTCACCAACTATTCGACCTCCATCGAACACGACCTCGAAATTAAATTCAGGTACACTGACCGTTGGCTCTTTTCCGTTATTACCAATGATAACATCGGTACCAGATTCACCAAATCCATCGCTTTGTGCCTTAAACGACGCACGAAAGACGACTGGCGAACTGTCATCATTTTTATCAGTTGGAAACCATTCCAATCTAGTACCACCATGGAACTCGCAGTAATTTATTTGCTGGTCTAAATCAAAGTTATAATATGAGCCAACAAACTTCATCGTTCCGAAAGTTTCCCAGTTATAAGCCATACCACTTGCTGGCAAAAAAACTAAACAAGTTATAACCAGGACTGCAATCCCTTTTTGCAACAGTCTCATACCCCTCACCTCCTTTTTTTACAAGATAAGTCTCTTCGTGTATAACCTTTGGGCCATTTTTTCCAAACCCCTGTGTTATCACGAGTAACCATTGACACATCACCATTTTTCTGGTTGGTAATTTTCATTTCAGTCGGAAACCACCGATTCTCGTCAGCAAAAATTTTAACATTCTCCACAATCCACTTTTCCCTATCTCGTTTATCAAGTACGATGACTTTCAAAACAAAATGAGTGGATTTTTGAATCGTAATTATCCGAGTAGGCAAATCTTCTGCTTTTGCCTTGATAATCCAACTATCTGAATTCTCCCCCAAAAGAGAATAATCAAAAGAGTTAGAAAAAATTTCAGCACCTGTTTGCAACACAGTCAAAAACCATGGTGCATTAATATCAGGATCGATTTTCGAGAAATTTTGCAACGACAAATCAATTCTTCTTGCCTTTCCACTTTTCGAATGTTTTCGGCAAAAATACCTCGGTGATTTTTGAAAATCACCAGGATTGATTGTCATCACAATTCCTTTGCCTTTAACTTTTTTTGGTTCAAAAAGATAAGACCAGACTCCATCTTTTCCATCAGGTGAAAAATAAATTGAATGTGCAAAATACCGCACACCTTTTTTATCTTCCACTCTCCAAACAACCTGCTCACGAGATCCGTTATCTCGGTATCCCAACCAAGCTTGTTTGATAATATCTTCTGGCGATTTTGCAAATACCTCGAAGGGCAAAGCAAAAACAACAAACAAAAGTACAATCAAAATCTTTTTCATATTCTTCTCCTTTATGAAAAGTGGGGTACCAGGTACCCCACCATTTGGGTTAAGATTTTTTAGCAAATGGTAACATTAACATTGTTCCTGCATAACATCCCCCCAACGCAACAATAAGCATAAGCCCGAGATCGCGAATCGGTGGAAATACAGTTAAGAAAGGAATGGTTAGTGGAATATAAGTTAAAGCATTTACCAATACATCAGTTCCTGCTCTGGAAACTTCATCCGCCATTGCATCTGTTTGCACCAATTTTTCAAAAGACAACCCAGTATCTGATGCTTCGTTTCTCAATCTCACCAACAAAAATGTCGGTAAATCAGCCGCCGCACTAACTGTAATATTACCAATAGCAGCAGTGGCTACATCAAGAGGAATTTTCAACATCATCATTATCAAAAGAGTAAGAGAAGTTGAAAATGCAAAGGGAATTGCAGTCAACAATCCAGCATGAAAGAACCCAAGATTATAAGCTGACTGTCTAACTTTCACCAAACCAAACAATATCATACTCACAAGTGCAATCAACACCGGTGAACCTAAATAATTCTGCAAACTTCCTTTTGTAACAGCTTCGTCACTTTCGGGATATTGCGCAAAACGATTCGCTGCCTCAGCGTTGATCTCTTTTCCCACTCTCTCAAGGTTATCTCGAAACTCCCTCATATCAGAAGTTCGAGAAGCTACATTAGTAGCCGGAATCAAAATAGAGCCATCAGAAAGTGCAAAAATATGATTAGTAACTGGATTCTCAGCAATCATCTGCCATTTGTCATCCAGAAACTCCTCTGTTGTCATACCATCCAATTCTGCCATTTGTTCAATATTTTTTGTAGTTAAGCAATCCTTATACACACGACATATGCTAGGAAAATCAACCGACAAAATATCAAACAAAAAATCAGTCGGTGTCATCAAGGCACGTGCCTGTTTTTTATCACGCACCGCAAAGGCATATCGAGCTTGTTTTTCAACAAAATCAGGGTCGTTTAAATCTCCTTGAGAAAAGATTTTAACAATACCACTACCCAAATCATCTGACCCTTCAAGCTCTGTCATTATTTGCCCTTCTTTTACCGACTTGATGAAATCGCCCGGAATACTGTCTTGAATAAGCATTTTCTGTTGGTAACAAAAAAAGCTTGTAGCAATCAAAAGTATTATAGTTCCACCACTTACCGCCCTAGCGTATTTCCAGGACACAAACGACAAAACGAATCGTGACCAACGGCTATCTTCCAGTTTTTTTGGTTGTTTACCAATTCCACCTAAAATCTCGTGAAATGCCGGCAAAGCAAATCGAACCGTCGGATATGTTAACAAAAGAATCGACAGTGTTGCTAGAATACCAACATTTATAATGGATCGTGAGCCATCAATGTGTGGCAGACACATAAACACAATGAAATCTACCGCCGCTACCAAAACAACAAATCGCTTTGAAATCTTTAATGGCTTACCTGCCAAAACTTTTTGCCATATTCTTTTTCTATCGCCATCCGGATTCTCATGCCACACGGCATTAAAATCTTTGAAAAGCCTCAAAGAAAAAGAATAATTAAGCATCATAACAGGAATATAAGCCAAAATAGTATAAGTCTCTTCGTGAAATGACCATGGGGTAACAAAATCAACAATGCTGATTATTAATCCACGCATCACCCACAAGACAAGCACATTGCACAGAAAACAAAGTGCAACCTGTTTAACTGATCGCAAAGCAAACCAAACCGGTGTTGCTGGCAACAGTGACCCAGCAACAAGAACACTAAAAATAAAAGAAAAACTCACTTTATTAATCAGCATTCTCCAGTCAGTCCAACCAAATGTCGCAACACTCACACCTTCGGGAAAATCTAGATCAGCTTCTGGCAACAATCCGACCCATTTCATCATGTCACCAAAATACATATGTATTCTTTTCATTTCCCAACCAAATTTTATTTTTTGAGCAATAAAAAATAACCTAAGACCACTGACATCCTGGTCAGTTGGCATTGTGTACAACTTGAAACTGAATGCCCCCTCAGTCTTTCTGGAAAAAAACATTTTTCCATATGGTTTTTGCTCGACATGAGCAAGCCACTTTTGGGTATCAAAACCATCGGATTCAATCCGTGATTTTGATAAAAATTTTCCCACTGGCTCCAAGGCATATTCATCAATCGACATTAGGCCACCGACATTAATTTCTACGCCAGCATCCCAATAAACATTTTTTAATCTTTCAGAAAATTTAAGTAAAAATCTTAAAAATTCTAGTGTAACTTTTTCAGTTTTTATTCGAAAACCAGTATCATTAGACAAAATAACATCTGCCTTTAGTGCTTTTTTAAGCGCCCCAATGTACTTATTTTCCGAATCCATTATTGGATCAACCAAAATATCTCTTGTTTGAACCGAAAGGCCAAAATTTCCAATACTCAGATTAACAACAGTCGCCCAAAGGACGATCAATAATGTTCCAAAAACAACATAATTTCGTTTCATTTCCACCCTCCTTTGCTATTATATTTTTAAATTTTCAATTAACTAATTTCTGACGCAACTTTATCACATTTTTATCCTTGTGTAAATAGTTGGATATAAAAATTACAAGCAAAAAACCGGTTATTTAGGTACAAACCTAAATAACCGGTTTACATTTTTGGCTTCAAATGAATATCACCACCGAAGCCGAGAAACTTTGTGAACGAAAATTATATTTCGTTCACAAAAAGCGAAAAAACATTGTCTCAAAAGCCAGCAAAGAAAAAGAATACTTGCTCCAAATCTACTTTCTCTGAATCTCATGATCCTTCCCATTTTTCACTCCTCCACTTTCTTTCAATTCAATAAAAAATTTTTACATATTTACTACTAACTAAGTGGTAGTCTACCATATAAATAAACCTAGAGTCAATAAATTCTTGTAGTTAAAATATTTTTTATAAACATCCAAACTGCATAAACCTATCAAAATAATGTATAATACTATCTACTATGAAAACAAAAACATATATAATGACTGGTGGTACTGGTTTTTTAGGAACTCTAATGTCAGCCAAATTAATAAAAGAAGGTCACAAAATTATTTATCTAGGTAGAACAAAAGAAGGTATGAGTATTCAAGATCGTATTAAGGATTCTCTTTGGAATTTTGATAAATCACTAAATCTTGATTTTATTAAAATTTTAGAAGCAAATTTTTCAGATAAAAATTTGGGGTTATCAATCGAACAAATCAAAGATTTAAAAGATTTAAATATAGATGGAATTTGGCATCTCGCCGCCAACCTTAGTTTTAAAAAAAGAAACAAGTATGATGTTTTTTCAACTAACACGTATAGTTTAGAAAATGTTTTGGATTTTGCCAGAACAATCAACTCTCCTCTATTGTTTACTAGCACTGCCTACATTCATGGACAAAATACAGAAAATCTAATAGAAGACAATACTCCAAAACCAAAAAAATTTAACAACCCATACGAGGAAAGTAAGTTTGAAGCAGAGCAAATTATTTTGCAATGGGCAAAAAGAAATAAAGATAACAAGTTCATAATATTTAGACCAGCACTTTTAATTGAAAGGGAAAAAAGTATTTTTAGTTTGTCGGGATATTATGTAGTAGTTGCTTCCATATATAGATTGAAAAAAAACTTAGCAGTTATAAAGGCGAGGTATCCAATTGCATCCAAATTTTTTGGTATCAAAAAAAATAACGGGATACTATATGTTCGTTTTCCTTTTATCTATTCAAAAACCGGACATTTAAACCTAATTCCTGTTGATACAGCAATGGATTGGATGTTTGAAATCATTAACAAACCAAATTCACTAAACAAAACATACCATATAGTAAATCCATATCCAATAAAAATGAAAGAAGTAACCGAAGAGACATTTAGAGCAATTGGTATAAAAATGCCGCATTTTGAAGTAAGTCCTTTTGTTTTTGATTTATACGCAAAAGTAATTTATTTTGTAAGTTATTTTGTAAAGGGATTTCGTGGCTTTGCTAAAAAGTTAAGTTATTATAAATTTTATATGAAAGAAAATAGAATCTATGATTTATCAAATTCAAAAAGAATTGGAATAGAAATACATAAAGAAGATTTTTGCTTAAAAATGAATTATTGTATAGAAAAAGTTGCGAGAACATTTATAAAACATCTTGATTAATTTATAAATTACAAACAAAATCTTATATAAATTTAATAAAAATATGCTATACTTTTTATAATATGGAAGCTTTATGGGACAAAGAAAATAAGGACCTGGAGTATATGAAAATGCCAAAAAAGTATTGGGTTTGGCCAACGATTACTCAATTTATTATATGGCCCATCTTTTGGTTACTTTTTAAGGTGTTTTTTAAAATTGAAGTAAACAACAGACAGAACCTACGACAGTTTGAAAAAAAGCCTCAAAATCTGATTATGGCCCTTAACCACAACAGTAATTTGGACTCTCTATTTTTTTCTCACATTTTATCCAATTTTTCAAAATTAAAACCTATATTTTGGGTTAGCTCTACACGAAAGATGTACGAGACCGACCAAAGCGATTCGTTTGTAAAATTCTTTAGTCGTGTTGGAAAATATTTTGGTAGCTACCCTGCTTATAGAGACAAAAATCATTCAAATTTTGACAAAAAACTCCAACATCATATTAAAATATTAAGTGATAAAAAAGTTGTTTGTATGTTCCCAGAAGGAAGAAAAAGTGGTGACGGACAAATTCAAGAAGGAAAAATTGGTGTGTCTGTTTTGTCTCAAAGAACAGACACCCCAATCCTCCCGATAAGAATGCACGGAACATCCAACTTGAAACTTTTTTCTGGAAAAAGAGACAAGGTGGTAATAAATATTGGAAAACCAATGTACCCCCAAGATTTTTTTTCAACCGAAAACCCAAGTCACGAGTATTATAAAAAAGTGACAGAAGTATTGATGGATAGGATTAAGAATTTGTAAATCTATAAAAGGTTGATTACGATTTTTTAATTCTGCTCACCAACACCCTTTGGTTTAATTTTAGGCAACTTTTCAGAAACTGTCCCTTTTTCTCTGAGAAGTTTTTCTACTTTTTCTAGTTCGGTACGAGAAATAAAATTATTATGTTGACGAGTAAATACATACCCTTCCCTTTCCAGATGTCTTATAGGGCACCAGGCGGACTCAATTTGTTCTAAATTGAAGGATAGAATTTTTGCATTCAGTTTGTAAAACCTTACAACTTTTTTTATAAAAACTGGATACTGGTTAGCATAACTATCATCAACTATTTCTTTTTTTATTCTTCTCACTGATGCCCGATGAAAACCAAGTGCGCTCACAACAAATTTTGTCGGAATAGATGTAATAACTATTCCTAGCCCAAAAAATAATGTTAAAGGGATAACTGCAACATAAATTAAAATAATTTTTATGGACGAATGTTTTTTGTTGTCGTTCGCAATACAATCAATTTCGTCATGAAATAATTTTGTAACACCATTGGCGTAATCACAAAAAAGACAATTAAACCGATCAAGCCAGCCCAACCCCGGCATATTAAACCTGTCTAAAATAATATATCTTTTAGGGTCTATAACAGAGAGATTAAGTAGTGGTCTTAGAAATAACTTATAACAAAAGATTGTTATCGTTATATGTATCATCAAAAAAAGTGGAAATGTCACGTACATCGAAAAACTACCAATAAGCACCCGGGACAAGCCCAGCCTTTTAAGATGAGTTTTAAATATTGATATTGTTATGTTTTCTTCCATAATTTCTAGTGAGGATGGGTAAGAATAAGCAAAATACTTTCTATTTTATTTATTCTTACATCATCCGAACGAAGGAATTATATGCTTGTTTCATATAATTTCTAGTGAGGGTAAATAAAAATAAGTGAAAAAGTATTTTCATTTATTTTTATTTAACCCGAACGAAGGAATTATATGCTTTGCATATAATTAAATTATATATCTAATATATGGAAAAATAAAATAGAATTTATAAAACTTTACTGATATAATTTAACTATGAATTTACCATTGGAAAGTATTTTTCTTATCTTTGCCGGATTCCTTAACTTGGTTTTTGGTATTTTAGTTTTTATAAGAAGTCGCAGAAACAAAGATGGTGCTTTTTTCTCTCTCCTTATAACAAGTGCGTCTATTTGGGCACTAAGCTTAGCTATATTTGAAGGTACAGAAACAATTAACATTTACACAAAATGGGCAGGAACAATGCTGTATCTTAGCGCTGCCCTTATCCCTGTGTCTTTTTTATTTTTTGCTTCAGCGCTAAACGAAAAAGACAATAAAATAGACCTTAAAAAATCATATATATATATGACAGTTGGTAGTTATGCGGTAGTATCTCTCCTTGCCTTAATTCCAGACCTGATAATTAAAGATGTTATCCAGACACCAAATAATGGGCGGGTTGTAATTTTTGGATCATTTTATTCACTATATTCTCTTCATATTATAAGCTTTTTTATTTTTGCATTTTTAAAATTATTTAAAAAATACACAAAAGCAACAACTGAATTAATAAAAATACAAACAAGATATATTCTGATAGGAATTTTTATTACCTCAATAGTAGGAGTAACCACAAACCTCATCCTACCTGCTTTTGGAAATTTTGATTTCTTTTGGATGGGGCCAATAGCCACAATATCAACAGTAATCCTGACAGGTTTTGCGGTTATCAGATATAATCTTTGGGATTTTAAATTAATTGTTACCCAAATTCTTATTCTTTTAATTGTTACTATTTCACTTATCGACTTAATTACAGTTAAAACATTTTCAGAATTTGCAATCAAACTAATATCTTTTTTGATTATTGCAACTGTAAGTTTCTTATTAATTAACAAAATTATTAAAGAAGCAGACGACAAAGACAGAATTAAACAACTTGCCGAAGATTTAAAAAAAGCAAACAAGCGGCTTAAAAAATTGGATAAACAAAAATCGGAATTCGTTTCTATTGCATCTCACCAATTACGAGCTCCGATTGCATCTCTAAAAGGATATTCTTCGATGATATTGGAAGGTTCATTTGGGAAAGCGCCAAAACAAATAAACGATGTGGTGGGTAAAATTTTTCAATCAAGTCAATCACTTGCGATAATCATTGATGACTTCCTCAATTTATCAAGAATAGAACGAGGAAAAATTGAATTTGCTTTTTCTAAAAAAGACATAAAACCTATTATAGAAAGTATTGTTTCTGAAGCAAAACCAAGAGCTGGGGATAAGAATCTTTCTATTTCCCTATCAATAACAAAAGCAAAAGACTTTATTGCAAATGTAGATGCTGAAAAGATTAGACAGGTTTGTTCAAACATCATCGATAACTCTATAAAATATACACACAAAGGATCGATTAAAGTAGATTTATCAAGAACAGAAAACAATATCCTAATTAAAATAACCGACACAGGAATAGGTATACCAAAAGAAGATATAAATGAACTATTCAAAAAGTTTAAGCGTTTAGATAATGCAAACGGAGAAAGTGTACAAGGAACAGGTCTCGGACTATATCTCGCTAAAGAAATAGTTCAAGCACACAAAGGAGAAATTTGGGTAGAATCAAAAGGAAAAAACAAAGGTTCAACTTTCTTTGTTCAGATTCCAACAATTAAGGAAGTAACTAAAACGGACAGCAAATCAAAAAATAGAAAGAAAGTAGGAGAATTTGTAGAACAAATCTAAACTAGTTTTTATGCTTCTAGAACTAACCACAATTAGAACTATTTATGCAATCGCTGCAATTGTTATAGCATTGTTGCTATTTAGATCATACAATGAAAAAAGAGATAATATTATTTTAAAAAATTTTGTAATCTTTTTTTTGTTTTTTGCTTTTTATCGATTCTTTTTAATTCCTCCTGTTATTATAGAAAGTTTAAAAATTGCATCGGCTAGCTATAATTTAGCTGTTGTAATGTTTTTTGCAATGGTTATATTAGGAATCAAAATTGTATCATCTCTCCTAGAAATAAGTACTAAAAAAATAAAGCAGATGGAATACCTTGCTTTATTGATTGGTCTTGGTGTAGTTGGCTATCAATTACTTTCCGATGTAACAAATATGGAAATCTTTTCTTCGGGAATTATTATGTGGAATTCTAATCCGATACCTTTGTATATGACAGGGGTTTCAGGATTTATAGTAGCGTCCATATGGGTTTATACTTTTTTTACTAATTTTACAAAAACAAAAGAGAAAATACTAAAAATTAAAAGTTCATTAATGATGCTATCAACATTTTTTGTTGGGCTATCATCTATTTTTCACTTTTTACCAAGTGAAAAAGCAATTGCCCCTGCGTTTATATTTTCACTTCTCGGGATAATCGGAATTTTATCTGCTCTCGTATTTCATTCTAAAAAGAAACAAGTATAAAATTCAGAAGCAAGGCTTCTGAATTTTTGTTTAGAGTTCTCCAATAATTAACCCAACAACGCAATAATAACTCCCAAAACAGCAAAAATTACAGAAATAACCCAATATCGCATTGTTACTTTATAACTCGGCCAACCAAGAGCTTCAAAATGGTGGTGAATTGGAGCAACCAGGAAAACTTTTTTTCCTCTAAATTTTTTAGAAAATACTTGAATAATATTCCCCAAAACCGTAACAAAAAGTGGGAAAGCAATAATTGGTAAAATTAAGACATGCCCCGTAAGAAAAGCTACGACAGTTAGTGCAGTCGTTAAGCCTAAAATAGTTTCGGACATGTAAAACCTAGCAGGGGGAATATTAAACCAAAGAAACGCCAACAAACCACCCACAATCACAAAACAAAAAGCGGCTAAATCTATTTGGTTTTGAAAAAAAGCAATAAGTCCGTAAGCAGAAAAAATAGTTGATAAAACACCGGCCGACAAACCATCAATACCATCAATAACACTCGAAGAAAACAAAGCCAACATAACCAACATAAAGAAAGGAATAAATAAAATACCTAGTTCTAAAACCCCATCAAGTGGTATAGCCACAGAAGAAACTCCTAATTTAGAATAGAACCACCAACCGCCTACTAAACCAATCAATAATATAACTCCAATTCTAAGTTTGAGTGGCATACCTCCTGCCATATATTTTCCTTTATCAAAAATTATCAGTAGATCATCAACCAAACCAAGTAAAGAAGCTGAAATAAAAGTAAATAAAGGTAACCAGGTTTGAGCACGACTCATAAAGTCTAATTTGGTTGTAAGTTCATTTGGAAATAAAATAGAAAGTAACCAAAAAAACAAAATGGTTATCGAGACAGAAAACAAAATTACCAAACCACCCATTCTTGGTGTCCCCGTATCCTTTTCTCTGTGCAGTTCGTTAAATATAGGTGTCCCATTATTATCACCGAGTCCACCCGCTTTACCAGACTTTTTCTTCCACATTTTATATTTATACAAATAATGAGTAATAATTGGAGTAATACCAATGCCAATAAAAAAAGACATCACCCAGGGAACAAATATTTTGATTAGGTTTAATTCAATCATAAAATTAATAGTAAGTAATAAGCGACGAAAAAGCTTCGCTCTTTCGTCTTAGAACATGAATATAAGTATAAACAACCAAAACAAAACAAAAAAGGCTTGACAAATGATGATGATGATAGGCTAGACGTTAGGTTAGGTTAGGTTAGATAAATTGGTGAAATTATGTTCCTCAAAAATAGAATAAGGAGAAAAAAATGAGCAAAGGACCTTTAACAATAGGATTACTTATAATGTCGGGGCTGGCCACCGCAAATGTATATTTTGGGATTGCAGAAGCAGACCCAGGAAATTTTGCAGCCGCAACATTTTCAGGCCTGATAGCAATTGGGCTTCCAATAATTTATCGCTAAGATACTCACGCAACAGCCACGAAATATATTTCGTGGCTGTTTTTTTAATTCAAACCAGTCATTCTCTTAAATTAGTTAAATTACATTAAGGGGACGATAGGTTTCTTAATGTAATAAAATACTTTTACTGTTTTCTAAATGATATAATGCAAGTATCATACTTGTATCATACAAGTATGATACCCAACCAACTACGGCAACCATAATTAAATTAAATTAAATTAAATTAAATTAAAAAAACGAAAAAAATATCGATCGATATTTTTTTCGTTTTTTTAAAATAAAATACCTAGGTTCGACCTAGGTATTTAATTTCCTATTTCGTTAATCGTAGCATTCGCTAATTTTCTTACATCAATAAACCTTCCCTCTTTACTTGATCCTAAAACAGCAATTATGACCTTGTGTCCTATTCCCACATCAATTGCTACCACTAAATTTCCCCCAGCTAAATCAGTAAAACCAGTTTTTGAACCAATTACCCCAGGAATGATATTTACATCCTGATTTGTATTTTCAACATCATAGATAAAACTTTTAGAATTCAAAGTTAAACGATGATATTTTGTTGCCTCTAAAATCTCTGGTTTATTTTCCAAAATACCCTCCATCAATACCACAACATCTTTGGCCGAACCATAAGCTCCCCCTAACTTTTCGTTTAAATCCAACCCTGATTCATTTAGAAAAAAAGTTTGCACCAACCCCATTTCTTCTGCTTTTTCGTTCATTTTTTTTACAAAAACTTTTTCTGTTTCTTCTACCCCCATATCCTGATTTAGAAAACCAACAACAGAAGCCAGGGCGTGTGCCCCATCATTAGAAGAAGTTATGAGAGTTAAATCTAAAATATCTTTTATATTCCATTTTTCACCCAAAACCAAACCATTTTCTTCCTCTACTTCTAAATCATCTTCATTAATAGAAATAATGGTATTTTCCGGAACCATTTCAGAAGCAATATAAGCTGTCATTAGTTTAGTAATTGAAGCCAAAGGTAACTGAACCTCCTCATTTTTTGCAAACAAAATTTTTTCTTCCCTCACATCCCAGACATAAGCTGACTTAGCTTCAATAACAATATCCTTAAAAAAGTCTTGTTTTTCTTTTTTTATAACAATTTCACCCGGCTTGTTTTGATCAACAGCAGTAATTACCACCAAACTAACACAAAACAAAGCAACGATAATGATAGCAATATTCAATATTTTATTTTTATTTATTATCATTTTGATACTATAACACCCTAAATTACAAAACTGATTTCGTAGGAAATTAATTTTGTAATTCAGAGTATAACACAATTTTTTATTCTTCATCTACTTCTTCCTTATTTTCGTTCTTCTCTATTTCGCTTCTTACTTTTTCATATTCTGGTAATTCTGATAATTCAGATATTCCCAAAAAAGAAAGTAGATCGAAGGTCGGTGAATACAGAAAACTCCGTTTATTTTTTGGATCAGTTTTTCTATCAACAAGACCCCTCACAAGTAAATTTCGTAAAATTGTTGCTGAATTAACACCACGAATATAATCGATTTCAGTTTTTCTAACAGGCCCTCGATATAGGATAATAGATAGGGTTTCTAAACCTGCTTTTCCTATATCTTTTGATAACTCTTCTTTTCTCAAATTCTCAATAAGAGAGTGTATTTCAGGTGCAGTCCCGAGCATCACCCTATCAGCATTTCTAATAAGCCGTATTCCACGATCCTCCAAATCCTTTTTTAAAACCGTCAAAGCTTCTTCTATTAACCCCTCCGTCTCATCCAAAAAAACAGAAAGTTGTTTTATAGAAACAGCCTCTCCTTTGAAAAATAATATTGATTCAATTTTTGAACTTAAATTAATCATACTAAAAACTATAGACTATAAACCAAAAACTTTATTAATAATGTGGCAATCCCACATCCAAACTTTCCATCTCCATATCTCCAAAGTCATGATTTTGTCTCACTGCCAACGCACCTTGCTTTACCAATTCTAACATAGCCAAAAAAGAAATCACTACATTTATTTTTTCGTCTTTTCCCTTATTTGAAAAGTCATTAAAGCTCATTTTTATAGCCTTCTTCATTCTATCAGCCAAAGAATCCATCATTTCTTCCAAGCTAATCACTTTTTGAACCACCCCTTTTGGAGTAATCTCTTTTTTGGGCATTTTGGTCAAAACCCCAACAGCCAAAGTGAACATATTTTTTTGAGTAATTTCTTTATCAGGAGAAAAAATAGGCTCTGAATCTTTTACAAAAGTTTTTTGAAAAATCATTTCTTTACCGAATCTTTCTTGCACCCCAATACTTAATTTTTTTATTTGCTTATAAATTTTTAATCTTTCCTCTAAATCTTCAATATTTTGTTCTTCCTCTTGGGACAAATTTAAATTAGGTAAAAGTGAACGCGACTTTATCAGCATCAATGTTGAGGCAATCCAAATAAAATCTGCTGATAACCGAAGCGACATATCAGGATGATTTTGAATGTATGAGATATAGTCATCGGTAATTTCAGCCAATGAAATATCATTGATAAAAAGTTTTCTTTTCTCAATTAGGTTTAAAAGTAAATCTAACGGTCCCTCAAAAGCGTTTGTTTTTATACTATATTGTTCAGTCATTAGGATTAATTATATCATTTTTGAAAGCAAAAAAAGAACCTAAAAACAATATATTATTTTTTAGGTTCTCGGTGAAAAATTAATTTTCGATATCAATATGTATTTCTGAGAAAAAACTCTCAAAAAGACAAGCATGTTGTTTTCCAGTTGGACAGCAACAAAAATAAATCACTCTCCCTATATCTTTTTCTTTCACTCTTGTAATAACAACCGGAACATGTTTCATTTTTTCTTTTTTAAGAAATTGTTCGATAATTTCTCTTATCGGCTGACTCTCTCTATGACTACCAGTAGTAGCAACCGCTTTCAGAGTTTTTTCACGATCGATTCTTCCAATACCGATACCTGCAAATTTTTCTTCCGCCATTTTTTCCTCCCATAGGAAATGTATAATAAAATAAGCTTTGTCTGTATTATGGACAAAACCAACTAACTCCACAAATATTTATACCAAAAAATAAACAAAAAAGCAACCCACACAATGTGAATTGCGTCCATATTTAATATTCTTGCATCAAAACTTGTAGAACCACAGGTTTTAAACAAAAAAGGCATTAACAACAGTAACAGTTGTACTACACGCACCAGAAATCAACGCGATTAGGGTTGGTCTATCGTTATACCAAATATAATTTTGTGGGTTAGTTTTTCCCATACGCACATTATAACAATAAAACTTAGATTAGTTATTCACAATTAATGTTCCTGCCTTATAACCACCCAAAACCTTTTTCAATTCGTTTGGTTTTTTGCCATTTATGATACGTGTATTGATGGCTGGAAACTGGGTTTCCAAATCTTTTATTATTTTCAATTTATTTTTCATCCCACCTGTTCCGATCCCTGTTTTCCCCTTACAAATTAAATCTATTTTTTCATTGGTTAACTCACTAACAGAAATCTCTTTTATCAAGTTTCCGTTTTCATCTAATACACCGTCAGAGCTTGTATTTATGACAAGTTCTGTCTCATTAAACAATTCTAAGCAGAGCTCTGTTATTAATGTAGCAGTTCTATCATTATCTCCAAACTCACCCCCTCTAATTTCTTTTAACTCCGCATCACTCACAAAATCATTTTCATTAAATTGAATTATTGCTGAATTCCCGTTTCTGTAAACTTCACTAATCACCTTTTTCATATCGCCCCGAACTTGAGCGTTTTGTAACCCTCGATGAGTAACAAGAGCTTGTAAAACTGATTTATCTTTTATTGCTAAATCCCAATTCATAGAAAGATGGGGGTTACCCAAACAAGCCAAAGCTCTCTTTCTAACAACCTCATCCCCAATATAATCAAAATTCGCAAGAGAGGAACCAAAACCAACCGCACCGGAACTAATCATTAAAATAGGATCTTTGTGGTTATTAATAATTTCACCATGAGCTTTCAGTATCTCCTTATCAATACTACCGTCTTTTGACATCAAAACAGCTGTGCCGTATTTTATAATCGTTAATTTTTTATTTATTTTTTGCATAATTTAAAAAAGTATCGATAGGGTATCGATACCCTATCGATACCTTTTTGCTTAGTACCAAGTAATTTATTTTTTATTTTATTTTCGAAATTAACTTCTCGACAGAAACTATTTCACTATCTTCCGAATTTCTTTTTTTAAATTCCACACCCCCCGCTTCAAGAGATTTTGAACTCACTACTACCCGATAAGGAATACCAATTAAATCTGAATCAGCAAATTTTTCTCCCGGGCGAACATCTCTGTCATCAAATAAAACTTCCACTCCAATTTCTGTTAATTGGTTATAAATTTCTTCTGCTTTTTCATCCTCTCCCAAACTCAATAAATGAACCTTAAATGGTGCAACAGATTCAGGCCAAATAATTCCATTTTTATCACTATTTAATTCAACAACAGCTCCCATCAATCTTGAAGGGCTCATTCCGTAAGACCCCATGAATACAGGTTTTTCTTCCCCGTTTTCATCCTTATACCCCAAACCAAAAGCATCAGAATATTTTGTTCCCAAAGTATAAATATCTCCCACCTCAATTGATTTTTCTTTTCTTAAATCTTCTTCTTTTAAATCGAGACCAAAATCTTTTAAGATTTCCTCATTATAATCATCTGTATTTATTGCGATCTTTTTGTCTTCATCAATTATGTAAACAACATCTTCGCCAGCTTCAGAAATAGTTTGGAATTCATATGAATATTTCGAAAAAGAACCTCCCGAAGAAATTGTGATATATGTTTTATCTCCCATTCCCAAACGGTTAAAGACATTCATATAAACATCTTTCATTTTTTCATAAAATTCGTTGTGTTCTTCTTCGTTTTTTGAAAATGAATACAAATCTTTCATTGAAAACTCTCGCCCCCGCATAAGACCAGCTTTCGCTCGAGCTTCATTTCTAAACTTTGTTTGAATTTGATAAGCAGAAAAAGGTAAATCCTTATAGGACGACACGAAATCTTTCATTATTTTTGCAATAACCTCCTCGTGAGTAAAAGCAAGTCCTAACTCCGTTTCGTTTTTAAGTTTTGTTTTAAACCAATTATCAACCACACTATCATCCCAACGATTTGTTTTTTCCCAGGTCGATTTATCTTGTAAGGCGGTCATAAATAATTCCTGCCCACCGACTTTATTCATTTCGTCCCGGATAATGTCAGATATTTTATTTAATACTCTCAAACCCAATGGCAAATAATTGTAAACTCCTGCAATTTCCTTAACCACAAAACCTGCCCGAGTTAACAACTGAGCATTTTTAGAAACCTCATCTTTTGGCGCCTCTTTTCTTGTTTTTGTGAATAGTTTTGATTGATACATAGATATCAGTATATATTAGAAATAAAAAGGTGTCTAATATAATTTGATTTTATTTCACCTTTATTATACAATACTTGGCATCGGTTGCTCTCGAGCTTCCGATAGGGGCTAGGCTCGGATCAGCTTGCTGATTCCGAGCTCCCATGGGCTCGTAGCTCACCTGGTAGAGCACCTCATTTGCACTGAGGAGGTAGCAGGTTCAAGTCCTGTCGAGTCCACAAAAGTAAAAGGGGGTAGCGATTAAGCTATCTCTTTTTTGCTTTCTTTTGTTAGACTCGACAGGGCCTAAATCAAATGTCTTAAACCTTGTAAAAATCAATATTTTATGATTTAATTAGGATAGAAAATATTTCCAACAAGATAGCAGAAAGGAGAAAAAATGGCACTAAACGAAAAAAGTCTTCATCAGATCTTTGCTTTCCCCGACAACATCTCTATCTTCATTCACGAAAAAGAAGGTAAATTTGGATTTAAAATTTTTGTAAACAAAGATCAAGAAACAGAGGTTTGTGTGAAAATAAAACCTACTTTTCCCAAAAGAACAATTGTAGTAGCACATATTAAGGATATACTTAATACTGCAATTACGATTAATAAAAAAATTGTAGGAGAAGACGCAATCTTCTTTCTTGACAAACAAATGGTAGGTTGGATTGTTAACAAACTTTCAACCCAAGATCAAGTTGAAACTTTTTAGTTCTTCACAAAACCAAAAAATACTCGCGGTTGAATTGCGAGTATTTTTTTAATTGTTTAAAGATTATATTATTCGTTTACTACAAACTTAACCTTTCCTAAAACTTGCCTACTCTCCGTGACAACATCAACTCTCCATTTTCCGGGTTCTAAATTCGTTTTAAACGAGTATCCACGGTAACCATCTTCCCTACCACCTTCTATTCTATATTCAACCTCGTCCCGAACAACCCAATCTTTTTTATTTTCATCATAATACTGCCACAAATAAACTATATCTGTGTTTAAATCAGTTGGGGCAAAAACTGAAGAATAAATATAAATTGCCCCACTAGAACTTTTTTTAAGATGGTTAAAATATTTTTTCAAAGGCTCATACCATTTATATTGTTCTCCTCTCAGCAAATATTCTCCATCGACAGTCTTCTGAACATCGTAATATACTCCAATTTCTTTCATTGACAGAGGTACAGGAGGAATAATGTTTGTGAAATATAGAAAATTAAAAACTAGATAAATACCAAAAATATAATAAGTTATTGGCTTTTTCCTAGATTGCTTCACTTCGCTCGCAAAGACGAACAGAAGACGAATAAAAAGATATATTAAAACTAAACTAATCAAACCACTCAAAATAAAAATCCAAGCTCCCATTTGTTTCAATAAAACAGGAATAAAGAAAATTAGAAAAGAAAATAGAGCGACAAACAAAATACTAATCTGAAAATCTAACTGCTCATATCTTTTTCTAAATCTTTCATTAGCAATAAAGATCCCATAAATAATCAAAAGAAAAATCCAGCTAGTTGTCCAGGTTCCTGATTTTGTATAAAAAATAACATAAGCACTAAACAAACCACCAAAAGCAAACTGGGTCATTAGTGGTAAATACTCAACCCACCTCATCAGTTTACTTGGGAGTCCGACTCCCAAGTGATTTAATTTTCCTGCCTGTTTTAAATTAATAAATAATATTCCCAAACTGGCCAAAAACAGATAGCCTAAAATAATTAGATTATCAAACAATTGATCTATTCTTGTAAGGGTTAAATTATCTATAACCAAACCACCTGTGAAAAATACAAGGGTTAAATATTGTTCGTGTTTCTGAGACCAATTTAAGATTTTTTGCTTAAATTTTTGATAATAATCCACAATCATACAATCTAATTCTAACATTTTCACTAGCTTTATAAAATAATCCGATGTATGATTCTGCCAATGGAAAAGATAAATTACCCTATAAGAATAAACCGATACCTATTTTTAAAAGGTCATTGTAGTCGAAGAGAAGCTGACAGGCTAATTGAAAAAGGTCAGATCAAAATCAACGGAAAAAAGGCCGTACTCGGTCAAAAGGTCTCAGAAACAGACGATGTAGAAATAGGTAAAAAATTGAGAAAAATCGCTGGGGAGCGAGTTTATTTGGCATTCAACAAACCTATCGGTATAGTAACTCATAACCCAATTAGAGGTCAGAAAGATATAAATGCTATTTTAAAATACAATAAAAAAGTATTCCCACTAGGCCGACTAGACAAAGCATCTTGTGGCCTCATTCTCTTAACAAACGACGGACGAATTACCAATGCCCTACTAAACCCAAAAAACGCTCACGAAAAAGAATATATCATCAAAGTAAATCACAGAATCGACAAACATTTTATAAAAAAAATGGAAGCGGGGGTTGATATTGGAAATTATAAAACTAAACCAACAAAAATAAAAAAAACTGCCCCCCGAACTTTCCATATAATTTTAACTGAGGGTAAAAAACACCAAATCAGAAGAATGTGCTCTGCTTTAAAATACGAAGTGGAAGATTTAAAAAGAATTCGGGTAATGAATATAAAGTTAGAAAATCTAAAACCAGGTCAATTTAGAGAGATAAAAGAAGAAGAATTAAAAAAACTATTCAACGAGTTAGATATGTAATTAACTATACAGTTAACTATCATTCATATATTCAATTGAATGTATGAATGATAAAATAAAAATCCACAGTAATCTAGTTACTGTGGATTTGAGTTTGAAATCGGGCAATCAGTCATCATGCCGATTGTTTTTCTTTTTCCGTTTCACGACAAAGTTGCCAAAAAATTGTACTGCCATCGTAAATCCCAGTACAATATTCTTCTGGTAACAAACAAGCGAAACAATCCTTTTCAAACTCCTCACGGTAACCACAAGGAGTCGAAATATTATCCAAAACAAAAATATCTCTTCTATACAAAGAATCGAGACTTTTAATTTGTTTTTTTAGACCTAATATCAATTTCTGGGGTTTTTCCTATTCAAAAAATCATCAATCAATTTTTCTC
>CAZSPC010000005.1:0-47694 GCA_964608745.1 uncultured Candidatus Saccharibacteria bacterium
GCTTAACAAGAATATGAAAGCGAGTTTTCAGGAGCCAGAATTGTCTATTAAGTCATTTTTTAAATCATTAGCCATACTAAACCTCCATTTATTATTCTTTATTTATGGCTTTTACAAGCTTGTCGGCAGCCTCCTCAATAACTGCTGCTAAAAGTAAAAATCCCCCAAATAACACACAGTTAATTCCTGCAATATGCCACTTAGTGAAAAGAGTAAAATAACCACTTGTTGCAAAAAATACAGCCAGCACAACTCTCATCGTATCGGTCTTCGAACTCATAAAATACCCTCCAATTATTTAATTAAAAAACACAAGAAAATTCCTACCAAAACAATACTCGAAACAGGTAGTGGTGTCAAGAGTTTATGTATCACTTCCCTTTTGGTATGATTAGGTTAATTATCAAAAGCCTGTAGCTGATAGCTTGTAGCTGATAGAAAAAATTTGCCGGAGGCAAATTTTTTAAACGCTATAGGCTATGGGCTACAAGCTATAAGCTTAAAAAACAATATGCCTAAAAAACAAACACCAAAAGAAACAGGGGCTAGCATCGACGATACAATTTCTCAAATTGAAACTAAATTCGGAGAAGGAGCTATTATTAAACTCGGAGATGCTCCAAAAGTAGATATAAAAGCAATTCCGACTGGTTCAATCGGTCTTGATCACGCCCTGGGAATAGGTGGAATTCCTCGTGGGAGAATAGTTGAAATCTATGGTCCAGAATCATCTGGAAAAACAACCCTTGCACTTCATGTAGTCGCTCAAGCACAAAAAAAAGATGGTGTCTGTGCTTTTGTTGATGCAGAACACGCCCTAGATCCTGAATATGCTAAAAAATTAGGCGTAAAAACAAAAGAGTTGCTAGTTTCTCAACCAGATACAGGTGAACAAGCATTGGAAATTACAGAATCCCTCGTTCGATCTGGAAAAGTTGATGTAGTAGTAGTTGACTCGGTCGCGGCTCTCACACCAAAAGACGAAATTGAAGGAGATATGGGAGCTCATCATGTTGGAAAACAAGCACGATTAATGTCACAAGCACTCAGAAAACTCACTGCAATTGTTGCCAAAAGCAAAACAACTGTAATTTTCATTAACCAAATTAGAATGAAAATTGGAGTGATGTTTGGAAGCCCCGAGACGACTCCAGGAGGGCGAGCGTTGAAGTTCTATACATCTGTCCGACTGGATGTCCGGCGAATCGCTCAAATCAAAAAAGGAGATGAGGTGGTTGGAGGAAGAACTCGAGTTAAGGTAGTTAAAAACAAAGTTGCTCCCCCATTCAAACAAACAGAATTTGATTTGATGTATAACGAAGGAATTTCAGAAGAGGGAGAAATTTTAGCTCTTGGAGAAAAATTTGGAGTAGTTACCAAAAAAGGAGCTACTTACTCTCATGATGGTGAGAAATTGGCAGTTGGATATGACAAAACAAGAACTTATTTGAAAGAGAATCCGAAAGTTAAGAAGGAGTTGCTTAGATTAATAAAAATTGAGCTAAAAAATAGCTAAAATGTTTATATGGTAATTCGAGAAGCTAATAGCTGATAGCTTGTAGCTTGTAGCTAAAAACGACTGGAGATTTAAAAAACGGAAAGTTGCAAGCAACTTTCCGTTTTTTTGTACAAATCATTTTTTGAAAATTCTATCACAAGAGAGCTCAATATATACTTTTTTTTCTGATTTAGGATCTTTTTGAACAGTCCCAATACCAAGAATCCGACAATACCGGCCCATTCGGAATTGACCTGCTTTCTGTCCATTAAGAATACCGAGCAAATCCTCAACATCTTGGTACTCAAAACTAATCTCTTGGGATTCACGATCGGAAAAGTAAATAGTCATAATACCTTTTCCGGCAAAACAAGACTGAGAAAACCCAAAAACTAACAACAAACTAAGTAATAAAATAATCTTTTTCATCTCATTATCCTCCTCATTCTTTGATTTTATTAACTATCCTAGAAAGGATAATACACAAAATAGTATAGATTGTCAAATAAATGAACCTATCCTTCATTGCGAAAGCTTAAGCCTGTGGCAAACCTGCCTTGCCGGTAGGCAGGTTGCCACGCCCTGCGGGCTCGCAATGACGAACTTGTTTTGTTATACTATCCGCATTATGTTGTCATATAACGAAATAAAAATAAGAAAATATATCATTCTTGATGGGACACCTTATGAAGTAATTGCTTCGCAAGTTTCTAGAAAACAAGCCAACAAACCTACCAACCAAACTAAACTAAAATCTCTATTAGATGGTCGGGTAATTCAAAAGAACTTTCACTCATCTGAAAAAGTAAAAGAGGCTGATATCGAGAAAAAGAAAATAAAATACCTCTACAATAATAGAGGCGAATTTTGGTTCTGCGAAGAAAATGACCCATCAAAAAGATTTTCTCTTTCAGAAGATGTTATTGATGGAGCAGAATTTATGAAAGAAAATTCTCTCGTTGATGCAAAATATTTTGGAGAAGAAATTATTGGAATATCTTTACCTATCAAAGTACAACTAAAAGTAACCGAGGCTCCGCCGGCAGTAAAAGGCAATACCGCCACAGGAGCGACCAAAATCGTAACCCTTGAAACCAACACAACAGTCACTACCCCACTTTTTGTAGAAGAAGGTGATGTGGTGGAAATAAACACTGAAACTGGAGAGTACACGAATCGAGTTTAAACAAAAAATACCACTAAATGTCCGATAGGACATTTAGTGGTATTTTGATTAGGTATCTACAATTTCTTTTAGTTTAAGAAAAAGCTCATCAACCGCCTCGATTCCACTTGTGAAATAATCACCATGACTCCACTTAGCAACGGTACCGTGTAATATCCGGTGCTTAAAACCTTGATTTCTCTTTGTGGTTAAGCCATACTTGAATGAATTAACTAGTTAAATAGCATAAAAATGGTAAAAAAAACAAAATCCAAAGTGTAAATTTTGTAAAAGCTTTAAAACAATAAAAAAAGGAAGTAGAAATGGATTAAAGAGATATTTGTGTAATGAATGTAGTAAATCTTTTGTAATAGATTACAGAAGAAAAAAGATTTATTGGATTGATTACATAGATGGTTTTTCTTTCAGAAATATGTCTGATAGAAAAAACAAAACTCATAAACAAATATTTAATTTAACTCAAAAAGAATTAAATAATTTAATCGAGAATACTTTCTTAACTAATGAATATTGTGATCCTAAAAAATATTCAGGAATACTCCAAATAGACGGTAAATATATTAAGGTAAAAGGATACAGTAAAAAGATTCCTTTTATCTATGCTGTTGACTACTTAACTCACGATATTGTTTGTGGAATATTAGCTCCTTCTGAAAATCAGGAGGCTTTTTTAAAACTATTTAGACTACTAAAAACTATTAATTATCCATTAAAAACAATTGTCTCCGATAATATACTAGAAACAATAGAATATCCTTTAAACTATCACTTTTTGGGCGTTAAAGTTCAGTTATGTTTAACTCATTATGTAGAAAATATTAGAAGAGTTTTAGAAACAAGAAGTAAAGATAAATATGTTGATATTTTAGATCAAATTAAATTGTTTTTGAGAATAAGAGAACCTTATTCAATAAAAAGAAAAAAGTTCAAAGAACTTTTTTCTTTTTGTTCTCCTGATGATTATCTTTTACAAGAAGTATTAAAAAGAATTTTTAAAGACAGAGTATTTCTTTTTCATTACCTTAGAGATAAAAATATTCCCAGAGATAACAATTTAATAGAAGTATTTAACTCTCACTTAGAGGGTAGACTAAAAACTATTAAAGGTTTTAGTTCTTTTAAGCAAGCTGAACAGTTTTTAAATGCTTGGATGGTTAGAAGGAGAACAATTGATTTTAAGTCTTGTTGTAAAAAGTTTAATTATCTAAATGGTAAAAAATCCTTAGGACTTGTTTTAAAAGATGATTTTTCCTTAAAAAAAGTTCTAAAAATTATTTACAAAAATTAACTAAAAAAGCACCGGATATTACACGGTACCCTTAGCAACCTCTACCAAAAGATCTTCAAAATCAACCCAACTGTGAACATCAAACTCTTTTGGAAACATGGTGTTATCAAAAGTTATAAAATCGAGCCACCACTTGTTTTCCAAAAGAATTTTTTTAAATTTTTCGCCTTCTTCTAAATTAAGTTCTCTTAATTCTTTTAGTAATTTTTTGGTCTCTCGAATTATAAATTTTTTAAGTAAGTTTGTTTGTTTTAAAACATCATCTGTTAAATCTAAAATATCATCTTGAAGATTACTAGATATCGCAAATTCCCACCATTCATAATTAGCTCCAAAATTTTCTAATATCGTTACAAACTCATCATTTTCACTTGATGCCTGTGAACAAAATTTACAAACTTGCTCCATATCTACTAAATTAGTAAAAACTTGGTCTTCTGGAACACGAGGACATCTACTACCATCAATAAAACAATTCATTTAATCACTCCTTTTTGTATATTTTTACTTAAATAAATTCTTTTTCTAGATACTTTATAGCAAAAAAGGGTACTAAAAACAATCAAAAAATAAACGGCTCACTGTGTGAGCCGTTTATTTTTAATAGTTTTGAAAAAAGCTAATTTTTTCAAAATTGGATGAGATTCGATTTTAAATTGGTGAGAATGGAAGAAGGCGTATTTAAAGTACGACGACTGACATTCTTGCTAATTTAAAATCGAAGGCCGCCAATTTTGAGGAAATTATCGGATGATGTAAGGTATCAACCCTAGAAACCTAGCCCTCTTAATCGCTTGCGCAAGTTGTCTCTGATGTTTCGCACAAAGCCCTGTTCTCTTTCGAGCAATCATTCGTCCGTGTGGATTCAAAAATTTTCTCAAAGAGTCAACATCTTTGTAGTCAATTTGTTCAATATTATTTTTTGAGAAGTAACATTTTGTCATTATTCTAGTTAGTAAGTTAGTATGTTTGTAAGTCTTTTATATAATTTTTCAAAAATTGGATGAAGTTCGCTTTTGTTTGTGCGAGAATCGAGGAATGTGTATGTACTAAGTACAGCGACTGAGATTCTTGTGCAAACAAAAGCGAAATTCGCCAATTTTGGGAAAATTAAAACGGGATGTCTTCAGGATTAATCTCCTCCTCCGGATATTCCACTGTCTTCACTTCCGGTTGTTGCTGAGTAGGTGCTTGCTGTTCTTGTGTAACCGGAGCTCCCCCCCCACCAGCATTATCTCTTCTTGGTCCTAATTGCATTTTTTCGGTTACAATTTCTGTTCGGTACATTTTCTTTCCAGTTTCTTTATCTTCCCAAGATTGTGTTTGCAATCGTCCTTCAATTAAAACCGAACTACCTTTCTTTAAATATTGATTAATAATTTCTGCTGTTCTTCCAAAAGCAACCACATTATGAAATTCAACTGCCTCCTGTTTATTTCCCTGTTGATCTTTCCAAGTTCTATTAGTAGCAACACCAATATTTGTTACTTGTGTCCCAGAAGGTAAAGCTTTTAATTCAGGATCTCTGGTTAGATTTCCTATAATGACTACTTTGTTTAAATACATGATTTTATTATAATTTAAAATTTAAAATAATTCAAAAATTGGATGAAGTTCGCTTTTGTTTGTGCGAGAATCGAGGAATGTGTATGTACTAAGTACAGCGACTGAGATTCTTGTGCAAACAAAAGCGAAATTCGCCAATTTTGGGATTATTTACTATTCTATCACAAGATTGTCGATAGTATCGTCTAATTTCTTTTTCTTTTCTTCATCAGTTAGTTCATCTTTTTCCTCTTGCTTAGGTTCTTCAGTCTCTTTTGATTCTTTATCACCTTCACCCTCTTTCACTTCTTCGGTATCGTCTTTCTTGTCTTCTGAACCTCCAAAAGAGAATTTAGCTGGTTTTTTCTTCTTAGTAGTAGCTGAAATTGGCTTAAAGTCTTCTTTGATTGTTATAATCAATAAAAATCTGAGAATGTTTTCAAAATTATCTAATTCCTCTTTGATCTTTGTAATCATATCTGAAGTTCCCTCAAATTTTATCCAACCAAAATACGCATTATCAAACTTTTGTTTCTTACCAGCAATTTCTTTTGTCATTGGGTAAGTTAGTGCTTTCATTTCCGGAGTACCTTCTGACAAGAAGATTCCTCCATTTTTTTCGATTATATCTCGAACTTTATTCGATTCATCTACAACCTTCGATTCTTCGATGTTAGACAATAAAAGATAGCCTACCTCGTAGACCTTTTTCCCTTCATTTTTTGTATTTTTTTCTGTCATACGGGGGTTAGAATAGCATAGTCCAAACCAAAAATCAACGATTTTGGTTTATTTGAAACTAGTTAATTCCAAAAAATCTTATTGCATTTTCAACCATCTTTTCCCTCACTTCTTCAAATTCCATATTTTTAATTTCTGCAATTCTTTTTACTACCTCTTTTACATATAAAGGTTCGCATCTTTTTCCACGATATGGCACAGGAGCAACAAAAGGAGCATCTGTTTCTACCATAATGTGATCAAGAGAGATTTCTTTAATTACTTCATCATACTGGCTTGCAAATGTAATTACCCCAGTAAATGAAATAGTAAACCCAAGTTCAATATATTTTTTAGCTATTTCTATATCACCAGAGAAAAAATGAATATTTCCGCGTAGTTTATCTCCATATTCTTGTTTTTTCTTTTCCAATATTTCAATCGTTTCGGCATGAGCATCGCGACAATGAATCATAAGAGGTTTATTATACTTAACCGCAAAATCAATTTGTTTTTTGAAAATATTTATCTGCCTCCTCTTTTCTTGACCAACAGAGAGGCCTTGCCTCTCTGTTAATCGAAAAAACTCTAAACCACACTCCCCAATCACTACCACCTTTGAGTTTTTAACTAGCTCTTTATAATCTTTTTCATTAAAATCTTCTTTGCTATCAGTTGGATGCAAACCAATTGAAGCAAAAATATTTTCATATTTTTCAGCCAATCGAACGACTTGTTTCGATTTTTCCAAATCCGTTCCAATTGCAATAGTAAAAACCCCCTCATCTTTCATCCGAGAGATTATTTCTTCCCTATCTTGGTCAAATTTAGGAAATTCTAAATGACTGTGAATATCAAAATAGTTTGGTTTCATTTTAATCTTTACGAATAAAAAGTGGTCGTTCAGGAGATTTGTTGTCTTTAATCAGTTCCTTTATTTTTTCAGATGTTTTGGGCATAAAGGGATGCAAAAGTCGTGCAATAATGTATAAATCTCCTATCAACTCTTTAATGATCTCAACTGCTTTTTCTTTATCTGTTTTCACTAGTTTAAAAGGCTCTGTTTCTTGAATTCGTGCATCCAACTCCCCTATTTTCTCCCAAACAAAATTCATTGCTTTATCCAACCTAAAATCATTCAATACTTTTGTATATTTTTCATCAAAAGGAGTAGCTTCTGGTCTTTCAATTGATCCTTCTAAATTGGTTTCTGCCATCTTCATAATCCGACTAACCAAATTACCCAACCCATTAGCAAGATTGGCATTGTAATCTTCTTTGAATTTTTCCATTGTGAAATCACTATCCTCAAACATATTAAAATGTCGAGCAATATAATAACGAACTGCATCCGTTCCATACTCATCAACTAAATCATAAGGATTGATAACATTTCCTAATGACTTACTCATTTTTTGTCCGCCACTATTGATAAATCCAAAGATAAAAATTTGTTTTGACAAAGGCAACCCTGCTGACATCAACATTGCTTGCCACATTGCTGATTGTTGTCGAAGATTATCTTTCCCTGCCACTTGAATTGCATTTCTATTGCTTTCTGTTCCCCAATATTCTTCAAATTTCTTTTCATCTTCTGGCCAACCTAAACAAGAAATATAATTTACAAGAGCATCAAACCAAACATACATCACATGATCATCATCCCCCGGAACAGGAACGCCCCAAGGCATCTTCTCTTTCAATCGAGAAATAGAAAAATCTTCTAAATCTCTCTCGATAAATTTTTTGATTTCATTAAGGCGAAAATCTGGCTGAACAAAATCGGGATTTTCTGCATAAAAATCCAAAAGTTTTTGTCCATAATTAGACCATCGGAAAAAATAATTTTCTTCTTCGATAATTTCTAGATCTTTTCCGGGGTGGAGTGGGCACTGTCCATTCTCATCTAATTCTGATTCTGTTTTTTCAAGTTCACAACCAACACAATATTTTACAGAGTAGTTTTTCTTGTAAATATCTCCACTGGCTTCGCATCTCTTCCAAAATTCTTGAGCAGACTTTTTGTGGTGCTCGTCAGTTGTACGAATAAAATTATCATAACTTAAATTCAAATGGTTTTTCAATTCATCAAACTTTTTAGCATATTCATCAGTATACTTTTGTGTATCGATCCCCTCTTCTTGTGCTTTTCGATAAATCTTTAAACCATGCTCATCTGTTCCGGTATTGAAAAACACATCATCCCCCATCAGCCGACGATAACGAGCAATAATGTCAGCACGCACAATTTCAGAAGCAAAACCGATATGAGGATCGGCATTAACATACGGCAAGGTAGTCGTTATGTAGAACTTATTATTATTTGTTTTTTCCATAGTTAAATAATACTTGTAATATTAATAATTGCAATTTTAAACGGCTCAACAAGTTGAGCCGTTTAATTTTTATATATAAAATCACAAAACAACGACTCGTTAAGCCTTGTTTTGCATTATTTTTCTTTTGTCCTGCTCTATATCATGCACAAACTCCATAATCGCCGCTGCAACCGGTACTGACAAAATAATCCCTAAGAAACCAGCTAGTTTTGCTCCGATAATAAGCGCGAGGATAACAAGTAGTGGTGGAACACCCACAACTTTCTTTACAACCAAAGGATAAATCAAATGATTTTCAAATTGTTGGATGATAATATAAAGTCCGATAATCAATAAACCAAGAGTTGTTCCGCCCGTTGCAAATCCAACAAGAATTGCCGGAATAGATGCAATAATCGGGCCAAACAAAGGAATCAATTCAGCAACCGCTGCTAATAATGCAAACAAGAAAGCATATTTAACTCCCAGAATAGTAAGTCCTAGATAAACCAAAATACCAATAATCAGACCGAGTAGTAACTGACCTTGCATCCAAAGACCTATCTTTGTTTGAGCTCTCTTCCAAAGCCCAATCACATATTTTTCTTTATCAGCTGGTGTAATAACTTTCAAAAAGTTAGCAATACCATATTCTTGAACAGATAAATAGAAAGATAGAACTATAATCAAAATTAGGTTAATAATACCACCAAAAACATTGCTGGCTGTTTGAAAAAAACTACTACCCATCCCTGTGATACTATCTCTAAATTCTGTAATGACTTCTTTAAGAGAAAATTCAGTTGGAATACCACTGGCAGTCAGCGAATCAGAAATCCAGGTTGAATTAAAGTACTGCGGGAAAGTCGCCATCAAACCAGAAACTTCATCCAACAATGGCGGAATCATCAAGAAGAACAGACCAGCAATACAAACGATTGCAATAAAATAGATAGCAATAACAGCAATAACTCTCGGAATCTTATGCCGAGTAAACCACTTTGTCATCGGTTCAACCGAAGATGCAATCACCACAGCAGTCAACACAACCAAAACAAGCTCTCTTAAATAGTAAAGCAAAGCAAACAGCAATATAAACAAAATTCCCCTGACAATAGATCCAGAGTTGATATTAATAGAAATATTTTTATCCATCCCGTTAGAGATAGTTCGCTTCAGGCGAACGTATCTATATAATTAATTCTTTTAAAATATCCCGTCTTTGCTTATATTATTTATCATAATAAATTAAAACTATAATCTCTAACGGGATCCATAGATTAATTATAACACAAATACACCAATTAACTTATTCCACATTCCACACTCCACATTCCGTATGTCACAGGTTATAATTTAATTAAAGTCGAACTTTACTTTGAATTACGAAATAGACGATTCTGGACTAGAAGCTAGGCTGGCTTCGTCCAGCATCTTCTATTTCGTAATTCAAAGAATTTTATTAAGTTTAAATAATCTACTTTAAAGTTATGTGTAATAAATCAATTTGTGCACAAATTGCCTACTGGTTAACTGTTATTGGGGGTCTAAACTGGGGTCTTTATGGTCTTGGTTACTTCTTCGGAGGAAATTGGGATGTTCTTTACCTACTTCTAGGATCATTCCCAACAGTGTTGAATATTGTTTACATTGTAGTTGGTCTTGCAGCTATTTTCACAATCGTGGGATGTTCAAAGAGTTCTTGCAAAGCACAGCCAATGCAATAAAAAGATTTAAATATTTAAAAATACGCAGAAGCTCGACTTCTGCGTATTTTTTGTTTGAGATATTGACTATTACAATGCTTTGTGTAATATAGACGACAGAAGTTCAAAGAAAAATTAGAGTTCACTCGCCCCTAACAAAAAGAAGGAGGATAGGATGGACAAAATAAATAATGATGTTTTACTTAATCATTTACTGAAAAATAAAGAAGAAGTTTGGATAACGGTCGAAAAATCAGAAACACTTAAAGATTTTTCGACAAACGAAGAGTACTGGACAAAGACAATTCTAAAAGCAGTAAATATCACCACAATAACAAAAGCAAGTGTCTTCATCGTTATTGACAGCCCGACTAGATTATTAAAAAAACAAATTGAGGAACATATCAAGAGGATTCTTCAAATCGTTAACGAAACAATAACCACCTCACAAACTCTTTACTATACTGTTGAAGATCGAGAGGTATCGGTCGCTCTCAGTGTCTCATCGCTAAAAAAAACAATAGTGGACATCCACTCAAGCTAAATAAACCAAATCAAATCCCCAGAATCAACTCTGGGGATTTTTTAATTTTTTACTAAATTACTCTGAATTATTTTGAATTAGAGGCCTCGCCTCACCCTCCGCCTTGCTACGAGCAGAGGCAACGCCTCATTCAAAACTTTTTTTAGTTCTTTCTCTTTTTTAGGAGAAATCGATCCTATAATCGCCATATTTAACTTATCGTTTGTGAAAATTTTATTCGCTACTCTTTTTATATCTTTTGCAGTTACCTTTTTGATTTTTTGAGCTTTTTGTTTTGGGTTGGTGATTGCTTTTTTTAGAATCTCTTGAATACCATAAAACTCTGCAAAAGCGTCAGACGATTCTAGCCCCAAAAACATATTTCCTATCAAATACTCTTTCACTTTTTTCAATTCTTTTTCAGACACCAGCTCGGTTTTAAGTTTTCGAATTTCTTCGAGCAAAACTTTTACAACATCTTCTACCCTCTTGTTATCTACTCCTGCTGAAATACTTAAATATCCATGATCTGTAAATGTTTCATTATTTGCCCTCACATAATAACAAACCCCCATTTCTTCTCTGAGTTTATAAAACAATCTTGAGCTCATTCCCGCCCCTAGTACACCTGCCAGCATCGATGCAATAATTGCATCTTTTTTAAACATATCAAACGCTCGCACACCCAAAACCAAATGGGTTTGGTCGGATTTTTTATTCTTAACCAAAATTTGTGGCGTTTTTTGAATCTCTTTTGTTTTTTGTTTTTTGTGCTTCCTATCTGTACTAATATCTGCAAACTTTTCTGTAATATCTTTGATTACTGTTTTCTCGTCAATTTTACCCGCCACAATTACAGTTGTTGCTGATGCAACATAATGTTGCTCTCGATAATCTTCAAAATCTTTCTTACTTGCTTTTTGAATAAACCTTTTATCCCCCAAAATAGTTCGTCCTGCTGGTTGATTTTTATAAAGTAATTCCAAAAACAAATAATAAACCTGTCTCATCGGGAGATCTTCGTACATATTCATTTCCTCAATCACAACACCTTTTTCTTTTTCAATTTCTTCTTGGTTGAAAATAGGGTTTAAATAAAGATCAGAAATAACATCAATGATTTTATGAGTTTGTTTTGAATGAGCTTTGGCGTAATATCCAGTAAACTCATGAGATGTAAAAGCGTTTGTTTGAGCTCCTAAATTATCAAGTTCATGAGAAATTTGCCCCACATTTGGCCTATTATCTGTTCCTTTAAAACACATATGCTCAAGAAAGTGAGAAATTCCACTATTATTTTTATCCTCATATTTTGAACCAGCCTCAACCAACACCAAAGCCGTCACAGTATTAGTATCCTGCATCGGCACAGTAATAATCCGTAGACCATTTTTTAATTTTTTCTTTTTATAATTCATAAATTTAGGAATAAGGGTTAAGGAATAAGGAATAAGTAGTTAAAAAATTTAAAGTAGGTAGATTATAACATATTAGTATAACCAAAATTAATTATGTAATTAACTATACAATTAATTGTACAGTTAAAACTTTTTCTTCTTTTTATTACAGAATATCAAAAGTTGGTGACCCGGTCACCAACTTTTTACTTTCTTTCTAAAACATGTAATTCGTTTATTGCTCGTGTTAACCCAACATAAAAAATTCTTCTTTCTATTTCATCCCATTCGTCACTAATCTCGTTGGTATATACACCCTTATCCACACCAACCAAGAAGACAGTATCGAATTCAACACCTTGTGCTTGTCGAATGTCAAAGAGATGAATGTTTTCTTTACCCCCGAACTCGTTTTTGAATTCTTCAAGGTATTTTTCGTCACGAGCTAAAATACCAACCGTTAATGAATCTTTATTTTTGATAACTTTTTTAATATAGAAAATCTCCTCTTCCCTGCTTTTGAATTTTCTCTCTTTCACCAAAGCACCATCACGAGCCTTTTCTGGGATTTCAATAGTAAATTGTTTTTTTGCAATATATTCCATTATTGGTTTAGTATTTCGATAAACCTTATCCAAAACAACCTTTCTTTCGTTTGGAATTATTTCTTGGATTTGTTTTAAAGAGCGGATGGTTCCGAAATGAATTTTTTGAGCAATGTCACCTACATAAATAACCGATTCATTTATCTTGGAAACACAAGACTGGATTATTTTAATTTGGTCAGGTAAGTAATTTTGAAACTCATCCAACAAGACCAAAGAATATTCCGGATACTTCTTCTTTTGATTTTTGTACATTTTTAATAATAAAGTTAAGTCAAACCTGTCTAAAACTTTTTTACTCCTTTGTTGTTTAAACAATTTTAAGCTTTCTTCTGAAAATTCTTTTTTATATATACTCTCAAGAACAGCATGTGGATTTTTTGTGCTTATATCCAAACTCTGCGAGAAATTCACAAGTGTTTTATTTTTTTCAGATTTAAAGTTTTTAATATTTTCTTCTGAATCACCATAGGTCACAGAAAATTTTATATTTTTTATACCCAAAATATCCATTGCCCATTCAGAAAAAGTTACGATTTTTACATTATCTATTCCTAATTCTGGTAATAGTTGGGAAAAATATTCTTTTGTTCCTACATCTTGCACAAAAACAATAACTTCTTTGGTTGGATATAGATCCCTAGTTTCAGGAGATTGTCTTAAATAAGCAATCCTATGTAAAGCAAGGGTTGTTTTACCTGATCCTGCTGGTCCGGTAATTAAAAACGACCCTTTATGTCTCGCCCGGATCACCATGTCTTGCGCCCTTTCCATTTGGCTAACAATTTCTGGTAAGAGAAAATCTTTTTTCTGTGTAGAAAAATGTTCTTGATAAATTAATTCTTTGGGGTAGTCGCTAGATTCAGATGTTAAAAAAAGAATCTTTCCATCCTCAATGAAAAAATCATCTTTTCGAAGTACCAGCCCCTTTCTTACCTTTCCGTTCGGTAACTCAAACGAAAAATCGCCTAAACCACCAAATCTCACTTGAGAAATAGGAGCAACCCAAGAATAAATAGAATTTTCTGTAAAATTAAATTTAGAAAAATAAACAGCTCTACTATTATCCTCATCATCAAAAAGCACATCGCACCGTGAAAAGTATGGGCTATCAAAAAGTTTTTTCAATTCCTTTTTTCTTTCCAGGTCATAAAAAATCACTTGCTGTAATACGGGAATTTCAGCAGTTTGTGCAGTTTTTAGCTTCTTTAGATTAAGTTCGTGATTTCCTTCGCGGTTTAAAAGGTCGATTTTGATATTTTTCCTAACATCTAAAACATGTTTTTTACTGGTTTTTAATACTTTTTTCTTATCAATTTTCATAAATTTATGAATTTCATTATACATTAATTTATAAAATTTATACAAAAAACCGTGTGGTATCAATCACCACACGGTATGTTTTTGATTAGGCTTTTTTACAAGCTGTGCCCTTGCATCCTACAACCGAAAGAGTATCGAGGTTTATTGTCACACCGGAAACATTTTTCAAAAGCCGAGAAGGAAATTCTATTTTGTTTAGAATTTTATCAAACAACTGAACTTCTGAAATTTCTCCGCGAGAATAGCTTTCATAAAACGATTTGAAAGTCTCTTGGTGACCTTTGATAACTGACTGAAAGACTTTGGCAATAAATTCTTTCAAATCAGTTTCGTCATATTCAACAATAGATTTTTTATAAACTTCCTGCCAATCAAAGCCACTATCTAATGAAACCGTTATCATCACCGGAATTTCTGCCTGAACATTCCCATACTTTAACAAAATATCTGTATGAGATGTTATCTTGTCTGAATACCAGGGTAAGTTAGTGATTATGAAAAAATCACTAACCTTGTTTTTCCACAAAGTTTTTCCCGCCTGAACAACAATACCATCAGTTACTTTTAGAAACATTTTTCCAGAAGAACTTTCACCTTCACCAAAATACAATACAAAACAATCTTTAAAACCAAGACTAAAGAATATGGAAACAAGTACACAACCAAACCAAGTCCACAAGAAGATAGGCAAAGTTAGTTCAAAAATTTTATTTACCTCGTAAATAAAACAACCAAGAACAAATAAAACTAAACCAACACCACCTCCGAAAAAAGTAATCACAACCGGATTAGCAACAACATGCATCATCAACTTCGAAAAAAAGTTTTGCTTCTTAACCTTAACCACCTTCATCACAATCTCCTTTTTTATTTTTTTAAAATCTCGATGAACTAAACTTATATTTCTAACAAAAAACTTATCATAAGAATACCTGGTATGTCAACTTCAAAACCAAATTTTGATTAGAGGTAGGGGTCGGACCCCTACCCTAGTTGGTTGCCGGGTAACCAACTTTTTGGATTACGTTTTTGTATTTAAGATTTCTAAAATTTTTTGCTTGTTGTTTATTTCTAAAACTACCTTATCACCAACTTTTTTATTTAACAAAATTCTTCCAATCAGACTGTTATAAGAAATTTCTTTTATGTCTTTTTCTTTTGTTTTATCTAAAACCAAGAAACTACCTATTTTATAAGTTTTCTTTTTGTCTGAATCTAAAACTTGAACAATCCCTCCAATTTGTACTTTTTTTGATTTTGGATTAGCTTCAACAATTTTTGAGTTTTGAATTATTTCTTTTAGTTTTAGAATTCTCTCAGCTGATAAGTTTGACCTTTCAATAACATCATCAAACATTGGGTTATCGTGCCATGTTTCTGATGATTGACTGGTTGCTTCTTTCATATCGTCACTAAATTTCACATGTTCTTTTATCAAGTGATTAAATTCTTTTTCTAATAAATTTAAATCTTTTTGTAAAAATAGATATTTCATATTAATAGGGTTTAGCGTCTAGGGTTATAGTTAACGAATTTTGCCTTTGGCAAAATTTGTTCTAAATACTAAATACTAAGTACTCAGTTTATTTTTAAAATTGAAAACCCCTGAGGTAGATCCTCAGGGGTTTGTAAAAAATTAAATTAGTGTATTAGGCTTTATCTTTACTATCATTGCCATACAGTATATACAATACGGATGATTTAGTCAAACAAAACAGAGATTTCTATTTTATCGTCATGCTCTGGTAATCCGGAAGGATTGTCTTTGTGAAAAATAAGGATACCTTTGTTTGATTCTGGTTTTTCAAAAACCAACTCCCCCCCAAACTCAACAAAATCTTCTGTCATCCAATCTCCTGTGGCAGTAATATATTTTCGAACAATTACATTACCATTTTCATCAACCAACTCGATAGGTGCATCTCCTTCGAAAAACCAAGTGCCACGCGCTTTACCCGTAATAGCAAAAGGAGATGAAATGATAGAATTTGGTTGTGGACTATCAACCATAATTTCTAAATCATCATATTTTACAACTTCTCCTTTTTCGTTCTCGACATAAATATCGTCGTCAGTGAAATTAAATTTATAAATTCCTGCTATAACAACAATCAAAAAAATCACTATTACGGCTATGATTATTATTTTAAAAGTTTTCATATTTAATTTTGTAATTTTTTAGCTAAATAATCCTCCAACTCATCAATTTTTATTCTCTCTTGCTCCATTGTATCTCTATCGCGCACTGTTACTGCATCATCTTCAAGCGAATCAAAATCGAAAGTTATACAATACGGTGTCCCCACCTCATCCTGTCGGCGATATCTTTTTCCGATTGATTGGGTTTCGTCGTACTGACAAGCAAACTTATCTTTCAGATTCTCAAAAATTTCTTTGGTTGGTTCTGTAATTTCTTCTTTTTTTGAAAGAGGAAGAAAAGCAACTTGAATTGGTGCTATTTTTTTAGGAAATTTAAGAACAACCCTTTCCTCTCCATTCACCTCCTCTTCGGTGTAAGCGGCTACAAGTGCCATTAACAGACTTCTTTCAACCCCAAATGTGGGTTCTAAAATATGTGGAATATATTTTTCGCCTTTTTCTTGATCAAAGTATTCTAATTTTTCATTTGAAAACTCAGTATGCTGAGTTAGATCAAAATCTCCCCGATGTGCCAGGCCATACAATTCTTTAAAACCTCCAAATGGATAGTTATATTCAATATCAACTGTTTTTTTGGAATAATGTGACAACTTTTCCTGCGCATGCTCATATCTTCGTAAATCTTCTTTTTTAGCACCCAATTCAATTGCAAATTCTTCTTGTAAATCCAGCCACCTTTCAAATAAAGGCTTCCAATCGAATTCTGGGTGGATTAAATATTCAATTTCCATTTGTTCAAATTCGCGCAGTCGGAAAATGAAGTTTGAAGCAACAATCTCATTCCGAAAAGCTTTTCCTATCTGTGCAATACCAAATGGTATTTTCTGACGAGTAGAGTCCATAACATTTTTAAATTCAACAAAAATTGCTCCCGCTGTTTCCGGTCTCAAAAAGATATCACCATCCACCCCATTCATTTCTGTCTTAAACATCATATTGAAATCGCGAACATCAGTCCAGTTTTGCTTCTTACAATTTGGGCATTTGATTTCTTTTTTAATGATCTTACTCATTTCTTCGTTTTGCCCTTCTAAATCCTTTCCTGTTGCATCTTCCACAAGATGATCTGCTCGAAATCTTTTTTTACAATCTTTACAATCCACCATCGCATCACCAAAACCATCTGTATGACCAGAAGCTTCCCATAATTTTGGATGAAGTAGAATTGGTCCATCAACACCAACAATATCAGTTCTATCTTTCACAAATTTCTTCCACCAAAGTTGTTTGATATTGTTTTTGAGCTCTACCCCAAGGGGTCCATATGAATAAGTTCCGCCAAGACCGCCATAGATTTCTGAGCCTTGGTAAACAAAACCTCTTCGCTTCGCAAGAGATACTATTTTTTCCATTAATTTTTGATCATTTTTTTCACTCATAGTAGTTTTATCTTATCAGTTTTAAGGATAAAAACAACTTTTTTAAAAATTTGAACGCCTCAACCCGTTGAGGCGTTCAAATTTTTTATGGCTTTGTTGAGCGATTTTCAATGGCTCACTCATGAGCCATTGAATTTTTTGTTTTTTTGCTTGCTTACGCAAGCCGAGGTCTGGATTGTCACGGGCTTCGCCCTCACAATGACGGTAGTTGGAGTGCTTGCCCACGCAAGCTGAAGCCCGGATTGCTTCGTCGCAAACTCCTCGCAAAAAAGACGACCGCGGAGCGGTCGTCTTTGATTTTTTCAATTTTGGATGAGATTCGGTTTTATTTGTGTTGAAATAAAAGCACTTCGTCTTATATAAACTCCTCGGCTCGATAATTTTAAAAAATAAAATTTTTTAAAATTATTCTCGCCCTACGTCGTTTATGAAAGAAGGTGTATATCTAATACAGCGACTGACATTTCTACACAAATAAAACCGAAGGTCGCCAAAATTGGGATTATTTTACCCGCACACCATTCATATCATCGTCTTTCAGACTAGTATATGATTAACCAATTTTTTAATTTTATTAATAATATGAATGATATGCGGGTTTATTCTATCACTAGACCTTTTTCGTAAGAGAACCCCGGATCTGTATGCAACCTTGTACTCACCTCTTCCCCTTGACCACTAACCACAACATTAGCAAACCTATCTGTACCAGAAACAGTTATTTCATTTACCAAAACAGGTGGTGAACCAACTTGTGACAAACTAGGCATCAAAGCTACTTGAAAAGAAATTTCCTTTGGTGATGTCCTAACTCCTGTTCCTGCTTTTACCTCACCAATATTCCAGACGATTTCTCCCCCAACGGGATTATATGAAATACTTTCTGAACTTGGAGTAACCACTCCCATCCACCGAACATAAGAAGGTAATGTTGCTACTACCCTAGTATCAGTAACGTTGCTAGTTGTATTTACAACAAACCAAGTAATAGTATATGTTGTCTCTTGATCAACTTTTGGTGGTAATGAGCCAGTATTGGTAAAGGGTCCGGTATAATATGTCGCCCGAGGAGTAATTAACAAATCAGATTGAATTTTGATATTCTTTGTAACTGTTGAAGTAATTTGTTCCGGGACATCTCCTTCGGCTGAACCAACCCTATTTCCTTTCACATTAATACTTAAATCAATTTCTGGGTTAGTAAAATTACTTCTTTTAGAAAATTCTTCGGCTGTAAAAGAAAAACTAAGTTGTCCAGAATCCCCTGGATATAATTCAGAAAGTTCTCCATTCGTTCTTTTATCCCAGAAAATTACATCATCATTTGAACGATAAAATCCTCCATCAACAGAAATATTATTTCTATTAATAACTTCTCCTGCCAACCCACCTTCAACTTCAACATCTACAATATTATTTTGGGTATTATTTTGCCAAATTATATCAACACGGATTGTTTCGGCTCCGTCAAAAACATATTCTTCAGCACTTTTTCCATTAATAACCACATCCATTCCGATAAACGGTTTTTGAATTGCAAAAGTTTTTTCAGCCAAAGCAAACACAGCACCAACTTTTCTTTCGTCGACTGTACTCACTGTTCCACTTTTAAACTTAAACACTTTATCTTCTCCCTCCTGACCCTTCATAATTCCTTTTATTTTCACAACATCACCTTCATCAATGATCCAAACATTATCACTAAATTTTGGCCTAGGATCAGATTCAACGAATTCAAAACCAAAAGGATAATCGCCCTCTAAAACTAAATCAGTGATTGGATCATCAGCATTAGAAACAACACTCACGGAAAATTCTATTTCTTGTCCTGAAATTGATTCTTTGATAGGACTAATCACCAAGTTAACAGGAGAAGAACTTATAACAAGATCGTAGCTTCTATCTTTAAAGAAAATAGCATTTGATCCAGCAATTCTGTATTCAAGACTGATAATCACATCTTTTTCGCTATTTTCTTCTCCATAAACTACAGCAGAAAGTTTTTTGGTAATACTTTTACCAGCCGGAATATTGTCCAGTGTTTCTCTAATTGATTTTAATTCTGTTTCAAGATTTTCTACTGATTTAGTCCCACTTGGATATTCAACAATCAAATCAGCTAATTCAAGAGCAATTGCATTGTTATTGGTAATAGTTATTTGTAAATCAAGAGTATCTCCACTATCAACAGAAGCGGGTCCAATTACCGAAATATCAACATTAGCAGTTGAGACATTACTCATTCCACCTAAAATTGTTAGAGAGACAATTATTAAGGCAAAAACAAAAAAACCAACTGATGCAATGAGCATTTTCCATAGAAAAGTTTTTCTTTTTTCAGGTTTTTTCATAGCAGTTGTCAGTTGTTGAGTAAGTGAATCTTCGTCTTGCCAGTTATCTTTAATATCAAAATATTTCTTATGCAAACCGGCAACTTGTTTTTTACCCTTTTTCCATTGTTGAGTATAGAGATTTTTTTTTAGTCGATCAACTTTGTCGACTTTTTTCTCTTCTGATTCTAAATCTGATTTTTTGTTTTCAGGTTCCATATTCCTTTTAGTATAACAAGATTACAGTTGGCAGGAAACAGTTTGCAGTTGATAAGACTTGTATTATTTTTTAATATTGATATTATGTAGATAGACAGTTCTTGAAGAAATCAAGCGAGATTCCTTTGTCCCTCTGGGTTGGATCAGGCTTAAACCAATAAACTATGTTTATTGGGGTTGAGGGATGGTCACCCCACTCATGATATCGCGATCGAATTCGTGAGTGTTTGCGATCGAGTTCTGGTAACAGACCGACGCTCGACCTTTTCCCAGAATAATCTAATGATTATTATTTAGGGTGGTGTTTTTAACACCATCTAGGCCTAAACAAGAACTGTTGATCTTTTCAAGGGTCGTCCATTTGGACGACCTTTTTTATTTAGAAATTCGAAATTAATACTCAAAAATTCATTTTAAAAAATAGAACTTTTAGAAACGATCGTTTCTAAAAGTTCTATTTTTTAAAGATGGATGTCTTCCATTGCATTATTTATTTCTTTTTCAGCTTTTCTTTGTTCTACATTCATTTTTTCAATTAATTCTTGATTGAAATCACCTGTTTCTAATACCCAAGAAAAAATCTTGTCATCAAAATATCCAAGATTATGAAGAATTCTAATTTTAGTAATTAATTCTAGCCCTTTTATATCCTGCACATTTAACTCTTCTTTTTTCAAAAAAGAAACTAAATTTGAAACAAGGTTGTATAATTCTTCGTTTTTTTCTTCTCCTTGAACTAATTGTCTTATAAAAGTAAAAATCCCCGCCAAAAACTCTAAAATTTCTCTTTGAGATAATTTAAAAAATAGATTTTCTTTTGCAGAAACATTAGTGATACGCCAAACCTCCCTTCCACGAACCAAAGATAAGTTCGAAATAGAAAAATCTTGAAGACCATAACGATTTTTTGAATTTATATTTCTTACCCCCTGAGCTGTTGCCTGAATAAGTCCTAAATCTTTGGTTAGAATATAGAAAAGTTTATTGGCTTCACCCACTCCAAAGCTACTTAGAATGATTCCTTTTGTGTTGTAGATGTGATGCATAAAGAAAGAATAACGAATTATGAATCATGAAGCAAGAAACTCAAATTGCTTTGCAATTTGAGTTTTTTATTCTCATTTATATTTACTCTATTAATTCTGGTGATTATCAATATCCTCAGCTTTCATGTCAAACTCTTTTAAACAAACATCCCTAAAATATATAGCTCCTGCTCTTCTGAGAATATCTGTACTAATACCCTTATTATAGGCAAAGTTTTTTATTTGTTTATCGTGATCAACATCAAATTCGACATTATCAAAATATTTAAAAATATGTTTTTGTACTTCATAAGCATTCGTATTTCTAACTTCATTACAAACATTAACAAGAGTTTCTTTGTTATTATCAATATAATCCTTCATTCCACTTTTATCTAGAAAATTTGTCCCAATTTCAGTCAAGGCAACAGGTGATGCGTTTCTAAAAGCATCAATTTTTGTATTATCAATACTTGCTTTTATATCATTGATTTTATCCTTCAACCAATCAACATCTGTTTCTATTTTTGTAAAACGAGACGAACCTTTCCAAGCCAAAAGAATAAGTAAACCAACAATACCTAATGCCCAAGGCCAGTCTATTTGAATTAAAATTTCACTATTCATATTCTTATTATATATCAGAACTATATTAAAAACTAATTAAAAATATTTATGTAAATTTATTTCTCAATCTTTAATTTAAATTCTAGATTATCGATTTTTATTTTTTCATTTTTTGATTCCTGGATTGCCACGGCTTCGCCTCGCAATGACGAATCTTTCTGTGTTTGTTCTGCATCGGTTCCGCGTTCGTTCTGTATTAACTTGATATTTTTTATTCCCGCGACTTTTTTTAATTCAGTCTCAAACTGATTTATTAAGGCCTTGCCTTCATCAGAAGTTTCGATAATTAGGTTGACCACTTCACTTGGCACAAGCTTTGCTTCTTTTCTCATTCTTTGGACATTTCGAAGTAGTTCACGGAAATTACCTTCTGCTTTTAATTCCGATGTTAAATTGGTATCTAATTCAACCTTCATCTCATCTCCTTCCTCAAACACAACCTCCTTCACATTCACCTCGTCTTTGATTATTTGAATCAAATCACCTTCGTCAGCTGTAAGCTGTGAGCTGTGAGCTGTGAGCTTCGCAAGTGGTTGTCTTACTTTTATACCCTCTTTTGCTCTCGCCTCCAAAGCCAACGAAACTATATTTCTAACTTTTTGCATTTCTTCTAAAAGTTCTTGATCAACCTCTTGAATTTCGGGCCATTTTTGTAAATGAATAGAAGAGATTTTTTCCTGGATTGCCACGGCTTCGCCTCGCAATGACGAACTGGTTAATTGAAGTGATTGCCAGATTTGCTCAGCTAGAAAAGGCATAAATGGTGCCATAACTTTTGATAATTCTTGCAAAACAAATCTGGTTGTTGCTAAAGCATTTTCATCTCCATCTTTTAGTCTTTCTCGCGACCTTCTTAAATACCAAGTAGACAAATCATCAACAAAGTCCATAATCGGACGCGAAGCTCTATCTAATTCATAATTATCTAAACCAGTTGTAACTTCACCAATCAACTCATTCAGCCTTGCCACAATCCACTTATCCAACACATTTTTGTTTTTATTTAGGTCCCCGGGACCTAAATCTTTTTTATAGAGGTTGTAGAAAAATAGGACATTTTTTGTTCGAAAAATTATTTTCTTCATTATTTCATCCACCCCTTTTTCTGAAAAATTCAAATCTTCTGCCCTGACAATTGGTGAACTAATCATATAATAACGCATTGCGTCTGCTCCGTATTTATCAAGAATATAATCAACTTCCGGATAATTTTTTAGACTTTTAGACATTTTTTTACCGTCTTCTGCCATCACCATTCCATTTACAATCACATTCTCAAAGGAAGTTTTTTCAAACAATGCTGTTGATAAAACAAGTGAAGTATAGAACCATCCCCGAGTTTGATCAGTTCCTTCTGCAATAAAGTCAGCCGGGAAACCAATTCCTTTTTCTGGATTAAATTTATCTAAATTTTCAAAAGGATAATGATTAGAAGCGTAAGGCATCGAACCAGACTCAAACCAACAATCAAACACTTCTGGAATTCTTTTCATTTTCTTTCCGCACTCGCATTCAAATTCAACCTCGTCAATATAAGGCATGTGCAAATCAACTTCGTAGTTTTTATTATGTGGGATTGGTGAAAAATCAAGCTCTCTTAGCTCTGCGTTTTTCGAGAAGCAATCATCTGCACTTTGTTTTTTAATTTTCACCGAAGACTCCACATCCAAACCTTCTGAAGCTGCTACAAGCATCCAAAAAGTAGCACTGTGAGTTACGATTAAAATATTTTTATTAGAATATTTTTCGTTAATCTCGTACAGAAAATTTCCTGCTCTTTTTTTAACATCTGTCATGGTTTCACCGCCAGGAACAATTTTTGAAAATCTTTCTTTTTGGGAAGTAAAAAATTGAATAATCTCTTGAATATTTTTTCCTTCAAATTCCCCAAGTTTAATTTCTTCTATCTGGCTATCGAAAACGATTTCTTTCTTATCATAACCGATACCGTCAGCAATAATTTCAGCAGTTTCTGTTGTTCGAATAAATGGCGAGGAAATGATCAGGTCGATATTTTGTTTTTTTAACTCATCTATTTTTGCCCTGACCTGCTCTTTTCCTTTTTCAGTTAAGTGATGAGGATTGTCTTTTTTTGTACTAATAATATTCAAAGTATTACTTTCAGCCTCTCCGTGCCTCATTACAAAATATTTATTAATGCTTTTTTTCTTTTTCTTAATATCATCAATCGAACCAATTACCTCTGTGTGGTTACAATCCGCGCATTGCCAAACAGGGAGGGGTGCCCCCCAAAACCTACTTCTAGAAATCGCCCAGTCTCTTGCCCCTTCAAGCCATTTACCAAAACGACCGTCTCGCATATTTTCCGGCACCCATTTTATTCCTTGATTTACTTTGATTAATTTATCTTTGATTTCGGTTACCTTTAAGAACCATGAAGAAGTTGCGTAATTTAGTAATGGTGTATGACATCGCCAACAATGAGGATAAGAGTGTTCAACTTTTTCTTTGGCAAATAGAACATCTTTGCCAGCAAGATATTTGATTATTTCGACATCAGCTTTTTGGTGATCATCTTTTGGTTTTACATATTCTCCTACAAAATCTTTAACTTCTTTGGTAAATTTTCCATCAACTGTAACATGCTGAACAAACGGTAAATTTTCTTTTTGTCCAAGTTCCATATCATCGGACCCAAAAGCTGGCGCAATATGAACAATACCTGTTCCATCTTCGGTAGTTACAAAATCAGCTTCGTAGATTTTCCAACCATTCTCTTTATTTTCTAAATCTTTTTGATTTGAATAATAATCAAAAGCTGGTTTGTATGCTTTTCCGACTAATTCTGAACCCTTGAATTCTTCAATAACTTCATATTTAGATCCTTCAAAAATTTTTTCTAGCCTCTCTTTAGCAACAACAAACTTTACTTTTCCTTCTCCGCCTTCATCTTCTTTTTCAATTTTTACATAATCAATATCAGAATTCACTGCTAAAGCAACATTCCCTGGTAATGTCCAAGGGGTAGTAGTCCAAGCCAAAACAAAAACATTTTCCTCGTTTTCCAGTTCAAACTCAACCGTCACCGAAATATCTTTTATATCCTCATAACCCTGATTAACTTCAAAGTTAGAAAGGGTTGTCTCGCATCTCGGACAAAGATGCATTGCCTTATGTCCTTCATAAATCAAACCTTTGTCATAAATGGTTTTAAAAATCCACCAAATAGATTCAGAATAAGAAGTGTCCATCGTTTTATATGAATTTTCCATATCAATCCAACGACCAGTTCGAGGAACTATTTCTTGCCACTCTTTGTCATAACGAAGCACACTATCCTTAGCACATTGATTAAACTTCCCCACTCCATGCTCATAGATATCTTGTTTGGTTTTTAGTCCAAGCTCATCTTCGATCAGATTTTCAATCGGCAACCCATGACAATCCCAACCCCAACGACGGGAGACTTTTTTACCAAGCATTGTTTGATAGCGAGGTAAAATATCCTTGATAGTTCCAGCCAAAATATGCCCATAATGAGGTAAGCCGGTCGCAAAAGGAGGTCCGTCATAAAAAACAAACTGCTCTTTTCCCTCAGTTTGTTCTAAGCTTTTTTCAAAAATTTTATTTTCCTGCCAAAATTGCAAAACTTTTTCTTCTTGTTTTGCTACTTCAGATTTTTCTATATTTTTAGCTTTATTTTTATCTTCGTTCATAAAAGTAATATTACATTAAATCCCTTTTTTGAGCAATAAAAAAGTGGGTGTCGGACACCCACCATTTTTATGTATTATTTATTCTTCAACCCTAGTAAAATTCAAAGTATTTCCTCTTGGTTGGTAAGTGAGTTCCAATCTTTCAGATCCTGCAAAAACAACTGTGTAAATATATTCTTCTCCGTCTATCATTGTTTTTAACTTATACCCCTCTGTCATCCATGTTCCTGTATTCATTTCCTCACCGTTGTAAATATCTTTCATTGTTCCGCCTCGCCCGTTTTGGAAATTAGGGTCTTCGTTGTAAATTACAACACTCTTTTCGTCATCGTTACTCTGCCATTTTCCCGGAACATATTGTTCAAAACCTAAATCTCCTGGTGCTGGCACAGGACCACTTCCTAACATATTATTGAAAATAAATGTTGACCAAATTTTGTCGGTAATTTTTTTATTCTCTTCAAAGTTAGGGTCGTTTGGATCCATTTTTTGATAACAAACTTTGTATTTATAAGTATTGTAAACAAAGTAGTTACATTCTCCCGATGAATCAAATTGGAATTTCTGGATAACTTTTGTAGGAACACTATACAAGGTAGACCATTTTTCTTCTTCAATCAAATCTTTTAATGTCAAACAAGGCGCCATATCACCGTTTTCAGCAACACATTCTGCTTTTTCTTTATCAGCTTGAGCCATTAACTCAACCCACCAATCCTCCAAAGATTGCCGGTCTGAATTATCAAACATTTGTACTTTAAAATATGGCCGGGTCATTTCATATTCTTTCGCATGAAAATCAATTTCATGCAAAGCATCCATATCTTGTGGCTTCAAAGCCTCCTGAGCTTCCCAGTCAGATGGATATTGCAAAGAAAATCCATACTCTTCGTTTGTATAATCAACCCAACCTTCGACCGATGCTGGTTTTTGGGGTTTAACATTGTTTCCATTCTCTTCTGGATACCCTCCTAGTAATTCTGTATTCTCTTCGGTGATAGCATCTTGATTTTGAGTAAAATACCACCCACCTGCGGCAAAAATAATTATTGCCAAAAATATATAACCTAATGCTTTCATAATTTTTAATTTATAATTTATAATTTATAATTTTATAGTCTATTTGGAGCTTCAATACCTAACAAATATAACCCGTTTCTGATAGTATGCGCCACCGCTTCTGATAAAGCAACCTTGAAAGGAGAATTTTCGTCATTTTTATCAACTATTTTATTATTTCCATAATAAGAATTAAATGCTTGAGCAAGCTCAAAAAGATAAGTGGCAATATAATGTGGTTGGTATTCCTCCCCTGCTCTTTCAACTACTTCCGGAAAACGATAAAGTAATTTTTCAATTTCTAAAATTTCATTATTTTGGTGGGTGTCGGACACCCACTTTTTTATACTTTCTACTTTTGCTTTTTCTAAAATTGATTTTGCACGAGCGTAAGTATATTGCAGGTATGGACCAGAGTTTCCTTCAAAAGAAATTGATTTTTCAAAATCGAAAATTATATCTTTTCCGCTAGTTGATTTCAAAATTGAATATTTGATTGCACCAACAGCAACATCTTGAATAGTTTTTTTATCAACATCCTTGACTTTTTCTTCAACCTTATTTTTTATATCATCAATCAAATCAACCGCTCGAATTACATCGCCTGTCCTAGAAGACATTTTACCATTAGATAGCTTCAACATTCCATTTGCTATCAATTTCATTGTACCGGCAAGTTTAGGTAAGGCTAATTCAACTGCTTTCATAACTACCTTAAAATATGTTTCTTGTTCTCCACCAGTAATAGTAATAGAAGTATCATGTAGCCACCATTCTTGTTTAGCAATAATCAAACCAACATCTTTTGTCTCATAAGTCGGTAACCCTTGGGCATTTATAAACACACGAGTATGTAATCCGTACTCTTCGCCTTCAAAAATCACAGCGTCTTGACTTTTTTTAAAAACTTTTCCAATATTTTCTTTAACAATCTTTTCCCCAATCAATCCTGTTTCACTCTCGAAAAAATAATTATCAAAATTGCTACCCAATACTTTATAAACCTCTTCAAAATATTTTAAAGAAATATCTTTTCCTTTTTCATAAAGTTTTTTAAAATCTACATTAACCCCTTCATGCATTTCATAAATTTTTTTATTTAACTCTTTTATTTCTTCTTTAATTTCTTCATTTTCTTCAAAAAATTTTGAGCCTTCTGCGTAAGCTTTTCCTAGATCTTTGGCGGTAAAACCACTATCAGTTGTAACTCCTAATTTACCCAAACCCCAAATCGCCTTCGCAACATGCATTCCAACATCTCCTTGAAAAGTAACTCGGCGAACTTCAGCTCCATTTTTCTCAATTATTCTAGAAACTGACTCACCAATAGCATTTGGTACAAGATGTCCTATATGTAACTCCTTAAACGGGTTCGGATCTGTATATTCAACCATCACCTTTTGCCCTTTCAAATTTTCATTATCTCCGTATTTATCCCCCGCTTTCAAAATCTCAGAAATACTTTCTTCGAAAAATTTTGAACTTAAATAAAAATTAATAAACCCGGGCCCAGCCACCTCAACTTTTTGTAGACGTCGGACGTCTACAAAATTAATTTTTTCAACAATTTTTTCAGCGAGCTCTTTTGGATTTTGTTTTACTTTTTTCGCCCAAACCATCGCAACATTTGTCGAATAATCCCCCATAGACAAATCAACCGGATGTTCTAAGTGGATTTTACCCACCTTAATATCCAGCTCTTGCAAAGCTTTTTCAATTATTTTTTTAATTTCACTCTGGATGTTCATACCAACAATAATATATCAATTAAGACAATAAAAAAAGCCTTTTTGAGAACTAAGTCTCAAAAAGGCTTTTGAAAAAATTATTCTTTCCAAATATCTTGCCTGTTTAGAAAATTTTTAGAAATAGATGGACCAGATCCGGTATAACTTGAACCAGCTTCGTTACCATATAATTTTTCGGGTATCTGAGTCGTTTTTTCAAAAACCATTCGACAAATTCTTTGACCATCAACCAAACGATAAGGCATATCTCTTACACGAATTTCAAGAACTCCGGTAGTACCAAATTCCCCACCAAAACCATTGTCAAAGAAGCCAGCATAATGTGAACGAAATTCGCCAGAAGATACATCGTATGGAAGCATTTCTGCACAACATTCTGGTGGGATTTTAACCCTTTCTTTTGTAGGTAAAAGATAAAATTTTCCTGGTTCAAGAATTAATTCACCATTTTTTGGTTTTTTTATTGGAATCCAAAAATCAGATGGTTCATAATGATTCTTTTTTGAAAGATTGATAAAATCAACAGGATTTGATTTTGCCTCAAAACCAACAATAGTTCTGTTTAAATCAATAGAGAAATAAAGACTATTATCAGCAATATCTATTTCATTATACCCAAGAACTTTACCATCTTTCCAAAACAACAAACCGTATTGTGAATGAAAAACAACCAACTCTTCATCTGTTAAAAAAACATCCTCTTTCGGTTTAACACGAAACTGAACCATTTCTAAACCTGGTGTAAGATTCACACCAAAAGATAATGGGGTTATTTCCAAATACAAAGGTCCACTATAACCAGCACAGGTTCTGTCATATTGATTAGTTTCATCACTTAAAACTCTAACAAAAACATCAACTCGACCAATAGAACTTTTTGGAGAAAATGATGTTTTAAAATGAGATGGTAAATCCAAACTCTCATTCATTTTAACCAGATAACACATACCTTTTTCAAAAGGAGAACCCTCCGGTTTTATTTCAAAATCATAACAATTAAATTTATCAATAAGACTTTGGATTGTTTCTCCTTTCGAAGGTAATGCGGTTGCTTTCATTCTGAAAGCATGTCTACTAAGCGAACAATCAACTGTTGCCATTTGAATCTGATCTTTTCTTAAACCAACTTCTGACAAAATTGCTGGTTTTTCACCAAAAGCCAACTTGTTTAAATCCTGCATTGCTAAAACTGTCATACATTCCTCCTTCCATTTTTATTTTTTCTTTTCAAAACTATAATTTCTGAAACTGAGTATAGTTTTTATATTTAAATAAGTCAAGAAAAAAGCCTTTTTGAGAACTAAGTCTCAAAAAGGCTTTTGAAAAATAAAAAACTAAACTCCATGAATTTCTTCGTACTTCATTTTTTCAGCCAAAATTTTTGGATCAACCTGAATTTTTTCTGTATTTAAGGCGTCAACCAACTCAAAATACTGACTGTAAATATGAAGACCATCGCTGTTAGCAATAAGGGAACCATCTTGACAGGGAAAAGTTAGATTAGACAGAACATACTCTTTAACAAGTTGCATTCCCCCAAGATTTTCTGGCAAACCAGCAACTAGATCCCACGAACGAAAAAATACTGTTTCAACTAGCCGTCCATTTATAACTTTAAAACTCATAGTGCGCAAACATGGAGGGTCGGTCATATCGATACATCCACTATCCCCAACAGATATACAAGCCTGATTAGTATGTCCGTTAGAGGCATTGAGCTTATCAATTACTCCCTGAAGCTGGGCTTTGATCCAAAGACCATATGTGTATTCCTCGTTTTCAGCAGGAATATCGCTCATTAATTTTTCAAGAAAATACTCTTCAATCCCGTCGTCTGTTGTTGGAGCTGGATAGGGAGAAGGAACAATAGGGGCCAAAGGCCTAAGACCTGGCTCAGTAATCTCTATTGTAATCCTAGAAAGTTGTTTGCGAATCTGCCCAACATAACTTCCGCCTTCAACAAGGTAATCGTATCCGTTGATAACACAAAAATACATAACCGAACGCCAAACCTCGTCGATATTTCTACCAATAATAGTTCCTGACCTATTATATAAATTAAATATTTTTTTCCAAACCTCATCACTACAACCCGGAAAATCACCTTTTGAAATCATTTTCTCTCCTTTCGTTAAATTAAAATTCCTTCTTTTTTGAGTACTTGTTTGATTTGTTCAAACACCTGTTCTTCTGTTTGGTTTGCTTGAATAATATGCCAACCATATTCATCCGCCAAATCCAAAAAATTCTGACGAACTTCTTGAATCCTCTTTTCATCGTTTTCATGCTTGTGGTTTTCTTCAATTCCAGAAGTAAACCTTTCTCCATCAAAAAGAATTGAAACATCTTCTCGAATGAGATTTGAGTTTAATTCTTTAAGAAAACCAAGGTTTTCTTTACCTCCCCAAGCGAAACCAGTGCCTGTATAATCTTCGACAATAATCCAAACCCCTGCTCTGAGTTTCTTTTTCAACTTCTCTTGATAATCCAAGCGATTTTTTGTATAGACAACTTGGATATCTTTCACGCTTAAATGCTCTGGATTTCCTCTTCTTAAATAAGCATTTATCCTTGGTCCAGTTGGCCCCAAATCATAAATCGGATATTTTAGGTATTTGGCTTTGTACCCTTTTTCTTGCAAAGTCTGTACAAGTCTTTCGGCTTGACAGGTTTTACCAAGATTATTAATCCCATAAATCGTAATAAAATTGCCAATTCTCATTTTATCTCCTTATTTTGTTTTTCAATAATTACAAAATTCTGAGTTGAGTATAGTTTTTTGAGAGATAAAAGTCAATAAAAATTCAATGGCTCACGGGTGAGCCATTGAAAATGGCTTTATTAAGCCATTTGTTGACATACAATATCCATAAAAAATTCAACGGCTCACCGTTGAATTTTTTGTATTTTTGCTCAACTTCGCCTCACGAAGACTGGATTGCTTCGCTTACGCTCGCAAAGACGAATAAATATTTTTTTAAACTGGAGGTCGCCGATTTTGGAAAAATTTAAAATAATTCTAAAATTAGATGAAATTCGTTTATTTTTTTGAAAAATTTTCGTGAGCCGTATCGTGAATACGGCGAACGGAAATTTGAGAAAAAAGAAACGAATATCGCTAATTTTAGGATTATTTTACTCTTCACGCCATTCGATGAACCTATAATCATCTGACACAAAAGGGGTCAAAGGTGGTGGATCGACAGCCAACTTCCTATCATATGTATTTTCTCGGGCTGAATATCCTGAACAAAAAGAACCACCACAAGACCAGCTTGTCCCTACCCTTCCGTTTGAAACAACACTACCATGCATCTCTAATGTATTTCGAGTTATATATGACCAATAAGAATATGGCGTATACCAAGTATTATAATGGTTTCTGCCGAAATGACCTTTTTGAGCAATAAAGATTCCATTAATCTCCATATCGTTTGGCGAAAGAAGTGGAATTAAAATTGAATTTTCGGCAACAAGGGTTAGGCCACTTGTTCCGTCAGAATGAGTATAGGTAATATTGTCATTCAAAATAACATCAGTATCAGTATTTGAATGGATTAAATTAGCAGAAGCAACATTCACTTTTCCACTAATTTCACCGTCAATCCAAAGATCATCTTCGACAAAAATTAAACTACAATCACTTGGAATATCATATGTCCCCACAAAATCCTCTGTTCTAATAATATGATAATCTCTTTCCCAACCATCTTCCGAGGAATACCCCCAAACATATCGTGTTTGTCTTACCCGATAAACATCTACCGTGTCATCATTTTGGAAAATTAAGTGATATCCCTGCCTACCAGATGGTCCAAAATATAATCCATCAGATTGAGCCTTGGCTTTCATTGAAACTAAATCTAATGTAATTCCAGCAAAATCAATTTGAGCGACAGGAAATTGCCACAAATCAGACCCAATACCAGAACCAAACACACCATCAACACTTTGACTCGGGCTACACCCGAAAGAAGATGTACACAACCAATCTTCCACTGCACTAGTTACCAAAGATTGATTTTCTCCATCCATCCTCACTCCGCCGTTAGTATGATATCTCCCTTTAATAACTCGCGAAGATCCAGCCCAAACATTGGAATTAATTATATAAGCATATTCAGCTACCGAAGGCTGAGCATATCTACCATAAACCTCTCTTGTTTTTGAAGGATCGTTATAAGTCCAACCAGTCGATGTAATATTCACCGCTGAAACCACCCCACATTGAGAATCACCTTCAATTTCTAGTGAAAATTTACCAATCGAACCACCTTCCGGATCAAAATATTCATGCTCATAAGGTCCAGCTCCACCCGTTCCGTCTTGTAAATCATCGGGATAGTGAGACAAAAACCATTTGTAATAATCAAGTCCTGCCTCTGCAATCTGAATAGCAGTCTCTCGATTTTCTTTGGAAATATAAAATCGATTTTGCTGAAAAACGTAAGAATTCAGTGCAGATACTAATATGATGAAGACAGCGGAAAAAACGAGAACGGAGATAATAATAGAACCTTGGTTGGAGTATGCTGTTTTCTTATTTTTTTCAATCATTATTTTAAAAAATAATTTAAATTTTAAATTTTAATTTATAAATTTTAATTCAATTTTAAATGACAAAATGTTTTAAACATTTAAAATTTATACATTTGTTATTGAATTAAAATTTATAAATTAAAATTTAAAATTCATGATTATAGGTTTGTTTTTAAGTTTCGGAGAGTGGCACTCGATCTCAAAGTAAATTCCTCCGGACTTCGATTAGGGTCAATATTGACGATCAACTTTATTTTAACAAAAGCAATATCAATTTCACTATCAAAATCTACAATTTCAGTACCTGTATCATCATAATAAGTAAAAATATGAATACCTTGATCTATATTTCTAACATTATCAGAAATAATAGAAACAGTTTCATTAATATCGTCATAAACTAACGGATCACCAGTTGATTTAGTAACTGCTTTTTTAAGATTAGATCCATCAATATAATATTTGATTCTCTCTATATTAGTATCTCTGTCGATATCGCTGTAAAAATAAAAATAGTTGTGGTTAAATTCAATCACAGGATAAGAACCCTCATCTGAATATATAATCTCTCTTATGTCCCGTGCCATTAATTCAACACCTTTCCGAGCTGACTCAATCGCATAAACCTGTTTAATTCCAAAAGTATTCGTTCGATAGAAATACAAAACCGAAGTCGAAACCACAGTCATAATCATGGTAAAAATAGCAATTGTAATGATTGTTTCGATGAACGATATTCCTTTGTTGTATTTTGTTTGTTTCATATAACTAGATTATATATACCAATATACAAATGACACGAATAATACTAATGTATACAAATATTATTTATCAAAATTTTATTAGCAGTGAATGTAGGTTACAAAACAAAGTTTTCTTAAAAAATAACTTTTGTTTTTCTAAAATTTGTTTCCATTCGTATTATTCGTATCATTTGTATTATTAGTATGTTTATCTTACTCTGCATCTAATGTTATTTGGATATTAGATGCATCAGAAACATCAACATCTTCAACCGTTTTACTAAGATAACCTGATTTTGATAAATCAATATCATAAGAACCAGAAGATAATGAATTGAAAAATGTTTGTCCACAACCAGCTGTGCTTTGAGTGTTATTGAAACCAATTTTATACAATCTAACAGACACATTATCCAATAATTCCATACTAGAACTATCAGTTATAGAAATCAGTAATGAATTTGAAGTTTGAGGAGACAGAATGATTTCGGTGACAACATCGGCTCCTGGGTCAAGAGAAAAAGGTTGGGGTTCGCATATTTCAGAAATATCGAGATTTAATGTGTCATTATCAATTGTGATTAAATAGTTATCCCATTCAAGATCCTCTAAGTCAATAAGGCCAGCACCGTTTGTTTGTAAGTCTTCTTCATACTTATATATTAAAGAGTTGTCAGATCTTTCACCAACGGTTTTATCCCCTCTCATATTGAAATCAATATTTGGCAATGGAGTTGGGCCGGCTGTATATCTGATTTGCCAATCTTGTAAAGATGGAGTGGTTGTTGTGCTATCTGTACCAAGAGATACTTGCATTTTCAACCGATCATAAGTAGTTGTACTCAAACCTGAAATATCAACAGGAGAAGAAGAAAAGCCTGTACTATTGTTCGGCAAATCAATATTGGGAACAAGTGAGTATGTAGATGAACTATTTTCATAGAAAAGCTGGTAACTCATTGTAGTACTAGCAGGTACATTATCATTCCAAGAAAAATCAATCCATTCTACTAGGTAATCAGGATCTATTTCAATTGACTGAGCATAACCCGTCATTGAGACAGTTGTGGATGCCAACATTAGTTCGCCATTTTCAATTTTGATATGTTCGAAATCAGCTACGTAGATACCATCCGCAAACAAATCCTTCCAAATATTTTCACCAGTAGCTGAATAAGTTTTTACAATCTTATCTGCCAATAAATCAATCGCAAAAGAAGCGGTTGTTTTTACACCTTCCTCAACAGTCAGATGTCCTGGATTTGGATTTGTATTTTCCCCTTCTACACCATAAGTTTGAGCAGTGCTATAACCTGATTTAGTTACTGTAATTTCATAACTACTAGCAACGGGGCTACCTGGAAAAATTACCTCACCACTTGTGTTAGTAAAAGCGTCCACAGAAATTGGCTCGGCTAATTCATTATTTTCAATATGAACTTCCGCACCGGTGATTGGAGATCCAAAAGCATCAAAAACATTAATGACCAGGGTACCTCCTCCATTTACACTTTCCATACCCTTGGGTACAATATTAGTTACCAAAAACACTGATTGATTTTCCCCTCGGTTAATCCAGCTAATTTCTACTTTTGCCCTTTTATAATCAGCGGTAATACTATTTTCATCACTTCCCCCCTCGCCATCCTTAGGATCATCAACATATTGAATAAAAGTTCGGCGATTATAATCAATACTGTTTAATGTAATAGTTTCATTTTGAGGAATATTACCATTAGGAATTCCGCCAACCGTCCCAACGTCATCGTAAGCAAGGCTTCTCAAAAATTCTACCTGTTCGTTTGCCAAAGCCAAAGCGCCAACTTTCGCCTTATTGTTAAAAATAACTTCAATACTCAAACGCAAAACACCAAAAACAGACCAAAAGACTGTTGTCATAATAGCTATACCGGCGATTACTTCCATTAAGGAAGAGCCGGAGATATAAAATGATTGTGACCTCTTATTTATATCTATATTTGTTTTTTTAAAAAGAAACACAACTAAAAATAATTTTAAATTTTAATTTGTAAATTTTAATTCAATGATTAAATTTTAAATATTTAACTTATTTTTTGTTGTTCAAGGTTGAGGTTACTTTACCAAAAATAAGTGTTAGCTCGTGACACTCTTGCCATAATTTTCTCGCACGTTCTTTGTCTTTTGAAGAACACTCCGAAAGCATTCTTAACCAATGCTTTGTTTCTCTTGCTTCTTTTTGACAAATATGAATCTTGTTTCTAAAATCCTTTTTAGAACTTGCGCCGTTTGCTTCCATATAATTTGCCCCAATACTTGTTGCTGATCTGACTAGTTGGTTGATTATAGGGTTTGTAATTGAATCTTTGTTTGAAAACTTACATAATTTAATAATATCAATACCAAATTTTGAGGTTCGTTCTTCTAAGTCAAACCTTTTGTTGTGATTATCGTCACTCATAATTAAAACATTTTTTAATTTAAAATTGAATTAAAATTTAAAATTTAAAATTTACAAATTAAAATTCTAGATACCGCCCATTACTGAGTACATAGGCGTAATCATCGAAATAGCGAAAAATCCAACCGCCAAACCAATCACAACCATCAAAATCGGTTCAATTATTGTTGAAATATTTTTTGTTTTTTGAGCTACCTCACTTTCATAAAAATTAGCAACAGATAGGAGCATATCAGGAAGCTTGCCAGTCTCTTCACCCACTTCTACCATCGCCCCAAGTATAGGTGGGAAATATTCTTCATTTTTAATAAATACTTCTGCAACCACAGACCCTTTTTGTACATTTTTCCCAGCTTGCACCAAAATTTCTTTATAATGATGATTCTGTAAAACATCTTTGGTAATATCAAAAGCAGAAACAAAATCAACCCCAGAGGTCAGCAAAGAAGAAAGAGTTCTAGCTGTTCTTGCTGAATTTACTTCTTTTACAATCACCGAAATAACAGGTATTTTCAAAATAAATGTATCAAATATTTTTTTTCCTTTTTTTGAACGAAAAGCCGTAACAAATACCACCACCACCAACAAAAGCATTAAAAAAAAGAAAATGGTGTGGTCTTTCAAAAAGGCACTGATGGCAATAATAATTTGAGTACTCATTGGCAACTCTACATTCAATTCAGCAAAAGTATTTTGAAGAGTCGGAACAATAGTAATAAGCATCAAAACACCAACAATCACCATTGCTACAACAATAATTATTGGATAAATCATTGCCCCCTTAACTTTCTTTTTCAAGTTATGAGCATTTTCCATTTGAAGACAAACAATTGCTAACGCATCAGAAATTTTTCCACTTTCTTCCCCAGCCCGAACCATAGAAATAAAAAGGGGTGAAAATGTTTTAGGATGTTTTTCTAGTGACTTATGAATGGATTGTCCTTTTTTAATATTATTATTAATATCTTTAATAATTCTTCTGAATTTCTTACTTTTAAATTGCTTCTCTAATGTGGTAAGTGCTTTAGATACCGAGAGGCCGGCACCAATCATTGCTCCTAGATTTTTAGCAAACATTATTTTATCCTCAGTTTTCACTGAGTCAAAAATTGTTAATTTAAGCAATGAAGAGATTTTGCTTTTATCTTGATCAGAGAAATTAATAAGAGAGCCACCCAAATCACGAACTTTTTGGGTTAAATCAGCTTCATCTTGAGCAATCAAGGTTCCTTTAATAACTTCGCCTGATTGTTTTACTGCTTTGTAATTATATGTTGGCATGGCAGATTTTTAAGGAGCACAGCGACTATAAAAATCGCCACCAGACACCACTTTTGTTTTTTAGAAAATTTTTGCGAGGCAAAAATTTTCTAAAAAACAAAAGTGGTGTCTGGTTCTCCATATTATCAATAACTATTTTAGTTTATCTCAATTATATCACGCTTTGTAAAGTGTTTTTGAGTAGGTTGTGAATAGTTTTTTAGAAAGTAAAAGTCAACAAAAAACCAACAGTCCATCAGCTGACAAACCATTGGTTTTTTTATTTTAAATTATTTTTAAAGTAGTTTTAAAATTAGATGAGATTCGTTAATTTTTTCGAAAAATTTTCGTGAGCCGTATAGCAATACGGTGAACGGAAATTTGAGAAAAAAGAAACGAAGATCGCTAATTTTGGAACTACTTAACTTCTACGCCCATCGATCGTGCCGTCCCCTCGATAATCTTCATCGCCGCATCAATATCGTTAGCGCTCAAATCAACCATTTTTTGCTCTGCAATATCTTTAACCTGATCCTTTGTGAGTGTTCCTACTTTTTTAATGGTGTTTTTTCCTGAACCACTCTTGATATTTAAAACTTTCAAAATTAAAGATGATGCCGGGGGTGTTTTCAACACAAAATCAAAACTTCTATCTTCATAAACAGAAATTTCAACAGGTATAAGGTCCCCCATCATTTCTTTTGTAGCATCGTTAAATTGGTTAACAAATTCACCAATGTTAATTCCAGCCTGACCCAAAGCAGGTCCAACTGGCGGAGCTGGATTAGCCTTTCCGGCTTCAATTTGTAGTTTTAATTTATTTATTACTTCTTTCATATTTTTCTTATGAGCGTAAGCGAATTAGAAAAATATGACCCTGTTAAATTCGTTTTCGCAGAAAACGAAATTTTTAAATTCTCTCCAAAGAATTTAAAAGATATTTAACACGGGTTACTTCTCTAACCAAACGCTCTTATTATTTTAATATATCTAACCCTGTTAAATACGATTTGACTCTTTTTCTAATAAATTTCTTGCCATTGTGTGTTTTCAGATGTTTTTCTCTATCCATTGCATCTTTTCTGTTTAAACAGGCTTCATAATATATCAACTTAAATGGTCTTCTATTTTTTGACGAGTCTACATATCCTCTATTATGTTCGTCAAATCTAACTTTCAAATTTTTTGTATACCCTGTATAAAATTTATTGTCTTTAATAGATAATAAAATGTATACATAATAAAAATTCATGAAAATTTGAAAGGTTGATTAACAGGGTCTGTAAAATTATAGTCGCTACGCTCCTTAATTTTACAGATGTTTCACCTGTAAAAAGTCTAATTCTAGAGGAGTTTCCCTTCCAAACATTGAGACCATTACTTTTACTTTTCCGTTCTTTTCGTCTACCTCAATAACTTTTCCTTCTGTATCTTTAAATGGTCCATCAACCACAACAATCGCGTCATCAACTTGAAGGTCGATTGAGTGTTGAGTAGTATCTGCATTCATTCTTGATGTCAATTCAGCCATCTCTGTTTCACTAACTGGTACTGGGTTAACTCCTGCACCAACGAAACCTGTAACCCTCGGAGTATTTCGAACAACATACCAAGAATCATCCGTTACTATCATATCTACTAGTACATACCCAGGATAAATTTTTTCCATTTCTTCTACTCTTTTTCCTCCTTTGATTTTAATTTTCTTTTCCATCGGTACAACAACATCAAAAATTAGATCTTTCATCCCTGGAATTGAATCAATTCGTTGTTTTAGATTACGAACAACCGCATTTTCATATCCTGCGTAAGTGTGAATGGCATACCAATTTCTACCAGCACTAGCGTCCTGTTTTGTTACTTGTTGTTCCTCTGTCTTTTCTTCTCCAACAAAACCTGAGTCTTGTTCGTCAACATCTGATGAAATATTTTTATTTTCGTTTTCTGTATCCATAGAATTAGTTTTTAGTTTTTAGTTTGTAGTTTGTAGTTTTTGGTTAGAAATTTTAGTAAAACTAAGATTTCTTTTCCGTGTCGATCTGCGTTTGTTCTGCGTAAATCCGCGCATTTCTAATTTTTCTAAATTAAAAATGATTCAATTCCAAGTGAAAAAATAAAATCGAAGAATCCTAAAAAGAAAGCTGTAAACAAAGATATAACAATCACAAGTACAGTAAACCAAGCTGATTGTTTTCTTGTTGGCCAACTAACATGTTTTAGCTCTCCTCTTGTGTCTTTAATGTAGTCAATTAATTTCATTTTATTAGGGTTTAGGACTTAGTGGTTAGGGTTGTAGGTAATAAATTTTGACCTTGTCAAAATTTACCTAATACACTTTGAATTATAGATAAACACTATGTACTAAATACTAAACGCTCAATTATCTTTTGATTTTAGAAGCGGGTTGTTCAGATACCCAAAAATCATTTTTAAAAACCCTCTCGGGTTTTATTACATACATAATATACCTTTTTTTATAAAAGTCAATAAAAAATAAAATGTACCTTTAAATGTACATTTTATTTTTCAGGCAACTTATCTCTCAACTTCATCCAAATTTTTCCTAAATGATTTTCGCCATTTTTATCAGCCCCCCAACCCCAAAAAGAATCTTTATGAGAATCTTCTATTATTTCCCTATCCTCTGTCTGTCTTAACTTCTTTTCAATATAAGAATGTTGTGACAACTTTGCTCTAATAATATCTTTCATAATATTCAGTTTTTGATTATCCCAGTCAGTCCTAATTTTTTCGCTATATTTCCTGGCAATTTTTTTAGAATTGTGAGCTGATCGAACATTTCTAATTTCTTCAATAATGTTATCCTCATCAAACTTTGCCGCTTGATAAGCATGTTCTGATGTCATCCACAATTTATCTCTCCACTCAACAGCAAAAGACAAGAAGTTAGAAAAACAATAAAATTCTCTTTCATAAAATAAAACTGGTTCTTTCATATTTTTTGTATGTTCAAAATTATTTCCCTTTTTTCTTCATCAACTTACTTAATCGCATTGTGACTATTGTAGTAATGAGTGTCAGAAGAAGTGCATAGGCTATTTTTTGATATAAACTACCAAGATCTCCAAATATCAGATTAAAAATATCTTTCAAAACTGTATCCCAAGCCAAAGCCGTAATCAAGCCTAAACCAGCAACAATCAACAAGATAACTCTTTCCAGAAATTCTGTCCCAACTTTATTCACACTCTTAACATCATAGGGCTTAAACAACTCCTCTGCACTTTTTTCAAATTCACTTTGTTTTTGTTTTGACATATTTTTATGTTTTCTTGGGCGGTGTACGGGAATTGCACCCGTGACGACAGTACCACAAACTGTTATGTTACTACTACACCAACACCGCCATGTTGCTTTTAGTTTTTAGTCACTAGTTTATAGTTTTTAGAAAACTAAAAACTTTCTAAGTTATAGCAATTTTTTAATAAATAGTCCAGAAAATTAAATGTTTTTGTAAAAGCAAAGTTTGTTCAAAAACTCACTTACACTACTTTGTGCTGAGATATTATCCTTTGCGCGAACCTTTTTTGACGAGCAATCGCGAAGCGATTAGATTTCTGCGCGCCACACGCGTGGTGATTTCATACTTAAACCTACGCACCGAGAACAGTGGTATTCCTACGCACCAACGCCTCCGCTCCGCTACGGCGTCCGCAAAACAAAATTTGCCTTTTCCTTTTTATTCAAAAAATTGGGGGGCGAAAAAATGGAAAAAACGCAAAGGTAAATTTTGGTTTTGCGGGTTTGCTTCAACACTTCAAAACAATTCACTAATAAATTTATTGCTTACGCAATACTGTTCATTGTTTTTCCGTGTTTCGCAAACTTGGTGCTATTTTTTTGTATAAATTATCACTTTTGGTGCCCTTTTTATTATATTTACAAGTAACTCTAAAGCATTTTCTACAGTTTTAATTTCACAAGTAATTTTATCTCGTGGCTTTGTAAAATGAAAAGTGTTCCGAATATCATTTATATTTAAAATTTTTAATGCAGAATCTGGACTCATCAATTTCTTTTTTTCCATAAACGTAACCAGATCGACAAGACCTATCTTCCGCTCATCTTTCACCACCTCTTTTTGTACTGCAATCACGACAGGGCTTTCAGGCAATTTTGAATGCATGAAAGAACCTTCTACGGAACTGACATACTTATATTGAATGTGAGTTATTTTCTGATCACGTTTTTTTAAAACATACAATAAAATTGCCTCTATAATCGAAATGACATACAAAATAATTACACGATATGTTTCTTCTTTATAAAGATTACTATTACTTTTCTCAGCATTATCGAAAATAAGAGACAAATATTGTATAGAATCTTCTACAGTTCTTTTTAGCTCTTTATCTTTTATAAAATCAAGTTCACTTTTTGTTGGAGTTCTGTTATTTCCGCTCATATATCAATTGTTATCTAGCAGAATTTTTTCTCGTCATTTTAAGTAATTTAGACAAAGAAGGAACGCCGCTGTTTTTAAGAACAGTGTTTAATTTTGCATCTGAACGATACCCTAGATCGACATTGTATTTTTTTTCTATAGTTTTCACCAAAGTATCACCTCTTTTTTTCTTTATTAATTTAGCCATATTGGTATTGTATCATATTTTATATTTTGACACCTCGTTAGTATTTGAATATTCAAGTTTTCCAGTATATCCGAAAGAATTTAATATCGCCTGCCAAGTCAGTTGTAACCATTCAGACATTGGTACATCAGACTTTACACGAACAGGTTCTTCTTTTGTACCAATTCCTTCTAAACTATAATACTCAAGACCTTTTGATTCCAAACCGACATCATGCACAAAACCACCTCTTACATCTTCCCATAAATGATCAACGATCTCACCAAAAGTCCCATGTTTTTTGTGGTTGAAAATTTGTTCAGTGGAATATCGTCTGACAATATCATTTTTAGTTTTTTGAGGTAAATTGTCTTCCAAAAACTTCTTAATTTTTGCACCTTTATTATTAAGCCATAATCCCTTTTGTCCTTTCACAGCAACTTCTAGCATTCCGAACATGACAACGGTGACAAAATGTGACCATGCTATTTCGGAATAAAATTTATAAAACTGCTCTGGTTCATCAGTATTCAGAAGATTTTTGAGTGGATGGGTGTGTATTTCAAAATAAGTCATTAACATTACAAGATTTTTTCGTTGCTCATTTGTCATGCTTGAAAGCATGAGATCAAAATCTTCTGTCGGAACAAAACCAATCTGTTCATATTCATTGGAGGTTTGACCCCATGTATAAATGCGCCCAAAGTAACCTTTTTCTGGTCCAAGGATATTTTTTAGATGCTGGCTTATTTTTTGAATACTGTCAGATGACATGAATTATTGATTACACGCAACATCTATTTGTCCAACACATTGCTCTATTTGTCCCTGTGTAACAGTTGTCGCAATAACTCCATTAGCAACAGCTGTAAGTGTTCTTGAACCTATTGCTGACGGTTTATAGGTAAAATAAACAACCGGTTTTCCATCTCTACCACTTGGACGTGTTGGGCAAGAAAGTGGATTCCCTTTTCTTTGTGTTCCATCTGAATTAGCAGCTTCTCCACCGCTACAAGAACGATTTGGGTACGAACTTTCAACAAACTCGCCACTATCGTCGGAAGATATCGTTACACTATCTATATCTTTTCTTTCTCCATCTTCGTAGTAATATACTTCTACATCACAATATGTTCCATTAATATTAGTTCTGCAAGTATTTGCATTTAATGATAATGTTGCATTTTCTTTAATTTTTTTTGTTGAATATGTCCCCTGTTCCTTTACAACCTCTTCACCGATAATAGATTCAATTTCGTACGAATAATTAGTATCACCATTTAGATTAGAAACATTAGCTATGTGCCGTGTAGATAATCCAGACTGAGAACCATACACCTTTGATGATAAATCACCCCCAGAAATAAAAACTTTGGATTTACTTACTTTGTTTGTTTCCCATTCAAACGTCATTGTATCAAATGTTGAAAAAATGCTAACAGATATTATTTCATGTATTTCTGTTGCTAATGATGAGGTTGCAGTAGGTTCAGTATTTATAACAGGTGGAACATATAACTGTTGTATGGCTTCTTTGATCGTACGAATAATATTTCCATTTTTGTCCATTTCTACGATAGCTCCATTTGGAAGAGTTACGATTTTAGACTCATCTTTTTCTATTTTAGAGACATCTTCTTTTTCTTCTGTTTTTTGTTCTGGTTTTTTTGTTTCATTTTTTAATTCTTCAACTTCCTTTTTTAATTTATCAATTTCTTCATTACTGTTATCTTCTTTTGGTTCTCTAGTTTTATTTCCTAACTCTTTTTTCAACTCTTGTATTTCATCTTTCAATTCAGAAACTTCTTTTTTAAGTATTGTAATTTCTTGTAATGCTTTTTCTTGACCCTTTTTACTTATTTCAATAGCTTTGAGTATTGCTTCTTTCGCCTCATCTGGTACTTTTTCCAAAACACCACTTAAAACTTCCTGATGTTTTGCAGTGCTTTCTGAAACTGTATTGAGTAACTTTTCTGCCTTTTCTTCATCTTTCAACTCCTTTGATTTTTCGGTAGCAAGTGATATTTGCTTTTCATAGCCACTCATTGCTTTTTCGACAGATTTTGAATTATTTTCATTTGCAGATTCTTCTGCTTCAGCAAGACGTTCTTCAGCATAAACAAGTGCTTTTTGTGCTTTCTTTTCAGAATCAAAGGTAAAGAAAAGACCTACTTTTTCAAAAGTGGTATCAAAAATATAGAAAAAATTACTTGGTCCGACCCCTGCATTAGTTTCTGCTAACGCAGAAACAGGAGAAAGAAACATGAGTGATAATATTAACAATGTTGTAAATTGTTTCATAGAAAATAGTTTATGTCTTTTTTATAAATCTTTGCAAACTCTGCCAATTCCAATGCATCAACACTACGCTCGCCTCGCTCTATTTTGGAGATGTATGCCTGTGGTTTTTTTAACTTTTTACCTGCTTCAACTTGTGTCAAATTAGCTTCATGGCGAGCAACGCGAAGCTTCTTTGTTAGTTTTTGGTATTTTGGCAAGTATTTTTTCGACATATTTATACTAACATAATATAATCGATTGTGGAATATACCATTTTGGTTTATTATTATATAAGGAAGTTAAAGCAAACCCGCAAAACCAAAATTTACCTTTGCGTTTTTTCCATTTTTTCGCCCCCCAATTTTTTGAATAAAAAGGAAAAGGCAAATTTTGTTTTGCGGACGCCGTAGCGGAGCGGAGGCGTTGGTGCGTAGGAATACCACTGTTCTCGGTGCGTAGGTTTAAGTATGAAATCACCACGCGTGTGGCGCGCAGAAATCTAATCGCTTCGCGATTGCTCGTCAAAAAAGGTTCGCGCAAAGGATAATATCTCAGCACAGAAAGAAACTTCCTCGGGCGAAAGCTCGCAGGTACGGCGCGCCGCAGGCGCGCTTGGGGGCAAAAAACGGCGTCGCTTAGCGACGAAAGCTGACGGCGACGGTACGCCGAAGTGGGCGGATTTGTCTGTTTCATATCTAAAAATAATTTTTCAAAATCAATTTTCCATATCCATTACAAATTAATTTTTTCAAAATTATGTCCAAACTAAAATATTTTCTTTATGCTCGTAAGTCTACAGAAGAAGACGACAGACAAGTTATGAGTATTGAATCGCAGTTGCAGGAATTACGTGAATTTGCTCGCAAAGAAAATCTTGAAATTCTTCAGGAATTTCAAGAGTCGAAAAGCGCAAAGACTCCCGGGCGCGCGGTATTTGGTGAAATGATGAACAAGATTGAAGAAATTGGAAATGTTGGTATTTTGGCATGGCACCCCGACCGATTAGCGCGCAATAGCGTTGATGGTGGAAAAGTTATCTATGCGGTAGACCAAAAGAAAGTGGTGTCTTTGCGTTTTCCGACTTTTTGGTTTGAACCAACTCCGCAAGGGCTCTTTATGTTACAAGTGGCGTTCGGTCAATCTAAATACTACAGTGATAATTTAGTACAAAATGTGAATAGAGGCATCCGACAAAAATTGCGCCGAGGCGAATGGTTAAACCGAGCACCTTTTGGATATGTGAATAATAAGAGTACTAGAAACATTGAGCCTCATCCAACAAATGCAAAAGTTGTGAAAAAAGCATTTCAAGAATATTCAAAAGGAAATCACACTTTAGTTTCGTTGGCGCAATTTTTGGCGGATTTGGGAGTGGTGTCTTGTAACGGAACACCACTTGCCAAAGTTTCCATCAAACGACTTCTCACACATCGTGCGTATATAGGATTTATCGGACATAATGGAGAATGGTTTGAAGGAAACTTTGAGCCGATTATTTCCCCGAAATTATTTGAAGCCGTGCAAAAAATATTGGCAACAAGAGAAAAACCACGCAAGGTAAAAAATGGACACAATTTTCCTTTTACTGGTTTGTTTCGTTGTGGGGAATGTGAGAGTATGATTAGCGCACAATGGGCAACAGGAAGACTTGGGGGAAAATATAGGTATTACCGATGTTCAAAGAAAAAAGGAAAATGTGGTCAAAAATATTTGCGCGAGGAAGCCCTTGTTGCTCAATTAAAGGAACGGCTTCAATCAATTTCGCTTTGCGATAGGTATACAGACTGGATGTTGAATGAAATTGATAAATGGCAAGAAAAAGAAACAATCCTATCGCAAAGCAATGTTCAAAATCTTTCCGATAAGATCAAAGCAAGTGAGAAGCGCTTAGAAAAGTTGGTTTCAACATATTTGGATGAGGATATTCCAAAAGACATCTACCTAAAAAAGAAAGATGGAATAATGCGCTCCACACTTACTTTGAAAGAGAAAAAGAAAGATTTAGAATATGGAGGAAATATTCGGGTCGAACCCCTGCGGGAGTGGATTTTAGATATGAAACAAGCCAATTTTTTGGTCTCACACGATGATTTTCCCAAAACAAAAGAGCTCGTCCAAAAAATTGGAACGAACCCTTTTGTTCGTGACAAATCCGCCCATTTCGGCGTACCGTCGCCGTCAGCTTTCGTCGCTAAGCGACGCCGTTTTTTGCCCCCAAGCGCGCCTGCGGCGCGCCGTACCTGCGAGCTTTCGCCCGAGGAAGTTTCTTTCTGTGCCCAGGGGGGGAGTCGAACCCCCACGCCCGTATGGGCACTACCCCCTCAAGATAGCGCGTCTACCAAGTTCCGCCACCTGGGCTTAGATAGTAATAAGTATAGAGGAGTAAGTAATAAGAAACAAGAAAAAATAAACGGTCCGTCAGCTGACGGACCGTTTATTTTTTTAATTTTTATTCTTCTTTTTTCTCTTCTTCGACAACTTCCTCTTCTGGTTTTTCTTCCTCTTTTGGTTCTTCAACACTTTCTTCTGTTTTCTCTTCGATTACATCTTCTTTTGCCTCATTTTCTTCTGAAGTTTCGATTGTTTCTTCGTTTTTTTCATTCTGCGTTTGTTCCGCATCGTTCGGTGTTTGTTTTGCATGAGCCACTTCTTGTTCTTCTTGCTCTTGGGCCTCTTTTTCTACCACAGCTTTTGCCTCCTCTTCGGCTTTTGCCTTATCTTCTACTTCTTTTTCTTCTTTTGTTTTTCTTGCCTCTTCTTCGGCATCACTCATTGAAGCGAGATTCATCATTTTCATCTTTCTCATTTGTCGTTTGATCTCTTTAGCAACTTTCTCTCGAATATGATAAAGTTTTGCTCTTCTTACTTTCGCTCTTTTGATAATTTCGATTTTATCAATATTTGGTGAGTATAGTGGAAAAATCCTTTCAATTCCAACTCCTTGGGATACTTTTCTAACAGTAAAAGTTGCTCCTGGTTCTGCTCCATGCTTTGTTGCCAACACAAGTCCTTCAAAAGCCTGTGTCCTAGTTTTTCCTTTTTCTTGGATTTTCACCCAAACACGAACAGTATCCCCAGCCTTAACACCGAGTTTTTTTCTATCTTCCATATTTACAGGTGAAATATTTAGTCCTTCTGTTTTTGTCATGTCTTTCATTCTCCTGCGTCGAATGAAAGCGCAGATAGATCCCTCGATAAACTCGGGACAGGCTCCGAACAACGCAGAAAATTTTTAGTTTAATTTCAATACATTATCACACCAATTAACAAAAATCAACAAAAAATACATTTACATAAGGAATATTTGGCAGAAGTTGAGAAGAATGTTAGGTAGTTGGAACGGACAACTAACAAAACAAAACTCTCTCAAATGATTGAGAGAGAAAAGAAGAGAGTTGCGCACGCCAGCGAAACAATAGACATCGTCCCAGTCATTGTCAAACCAATTCAGATCCACCACAATTTGAATATTTTCACACTCTCATTGTTGTATTTTATTTTGAGCAT